>JAEOUI010000278.1 GCA_016839425.1 Promethearchaeota archaeon | reverse complement strand
CGTATTGATGGGTTGGATTTTCCAAGGCGCTTGTAAATCCATCGCCAAAATCCCAAGAGAAGGTTGCGGGAGCGTTGCCTTCTTCGCCGTCGAACTCGAACGACACGGTATCGCCCACTTCGACTTCCGTTTCGCTTGGCGTGAAGTGAGCGTTTGGAATCTTATTCACGGGATTAACGGTGATTGTCACATTATAAGAATCTGTATCGTCATCCACATCGGTCACGGTCAAGTTCACATTATAGGTTCCTGGAGCGGTGAACTGGTGAGTGGGATCCTCGTCCGTGCTGGTGGTCTCGTCTCCGAAATCCCAATAAAATGTTATTGGAGGATTTCCATATTCACCCGTAAAGTTAAACTGGACGATCTCACCTTCGTCAACATTCGTATCGCTCGCAATAAAATTCGCAATGGGTTCTATATCCGCGTAATTTACCGTAATTATCATTTCCTCGTAATCGACATCGCCATCATCGTCGATCACGGTCAAGTTCACGGTATAGACTCCCGCAATCAAGTATTTATGCGACGGATTCATGAGGTCGCTAGTGACATCATCACCGAAGTCCCAAGAAAAGGTTGTGGGAAAGTTAGCGCCAAAACCAGTAAAAGTGAACTGGACGACATCGCCAACATCAACGCTCGTATTGCTCACTGAGAAGTTTGCAATAGGCAACATTTCTCCATCGGCATTCGTTAACGGATACCTGTCTACATCACCACCAGGAATTGAATAGGGTGTATCTCCAATACCAAATGGAGCTACGAGATCTTCACCTTCGTAATCAGAATAATAATTACCAATATAACCATTATCAAAATAGTTTGCATAATTTGAATTTCTCATATCATAAATTCCATTTTCGACAAGGAAATTATAATATATCAGATTATCATTACAATCATACCAAACATATATTCCATATTGATCATTTAAACTCGCATTGTTTCCTATAATGGTGTTGTCATAGCAGAGAGGACCAATATTTATGCCAGATTCCATGTTATATTTAAGATAATTATTCAATATAGTATTGTACCTGCCCCTATAGCTGTAGCTGCCCGCATAAAGCCTTATCCCGCTTCCGTTATTCCCGTTAGCTGTGTTTTCCAAGACGATGTTAGATTCACATCCACCCAAATATATCCCGTTATCTCCGTTTTCGTTAGCGGTGTTTTCCGAGATGGTATTATTATCGCAGTCAGTGGCTAAGAATATACCATTATGAATATTACTATTTGCGATGTTTCTCGAGATGGTGTTATTATCGCAGTCTGAGTAAAAATATATCCCATTATAAGTATTACTATTTGCGATGTTTTCCGAGATGTTGTTCTCATTACATTTTGTGGATAAGTATATCCCGTGGTAATTATCGTTAATGGTGTTTTTTGAGATGGTGTTGTCATCACAGTCTGAGTAAAAATATATCCCATAAAAAGCAGTAAAGGCAAAATTGCTTCCCGAGATCGTGTTTTCCGAGATGATATTATCATCGCAGTTAAATTGTAAGTATATTCCGTGATAATAATTAGTATTAACTGTGTTTTCCGAGATGGTGTTGTTATCGCAGTCCGTGTCTAAAACTATCCCGTAATCTTGATTGCTTGTAGCCACGTTACTCGCAGTATTTCCAGAGAGGGTATTGTCATCGCAACCTGTGTCTAAATAAATACCGGTATTTCCATTGTCGTTAGCGATGTTTTCCGAGAGCTCATTTTCATTAGATTCATAAAGATAGATACCGTAATTAACATTATTATTAGCAGTATTTTCTAAGATAGTATTGTCGATACATGCACTATCCATATAAATCCCAATATCACCATTGTCGTTAGCAGTGTTTCCCGAGATCATACAATTTCTACTAGAAAACAGATATGCTCCATAAAAATTATTTTCATTCATCGTATTCCCCGAGATCGTTATGTCAGAACTTGAATGCAAGAAAATACCTAATGATGTTTCCGATAGTGTCAATCCATTAACGATAGAAAGCGAGCAATTGATCAAGAATATTTGTCCTGCGTTGTCAAAGTCGCCCGTTCCTAATCCCTCTTCGTCTACATAATAATAGATTGGCTTACCATTCGCTTTATTCGAGTCATCAATGTCATAAGAGCGAAGTTGTGCGAGCGAGCAATCTACTCCCAAGCCACATTCATTCATGGAGTTATTAAGTATTATTGCATCGCTACTGGAGCTTAGAAATATTCCATATAGGTTATTATAGTCTAGGGTGTTTCCCAAGATTGCATTATCGTTACCATTTATTAGTATTCCGTAATCATCATTGGAGTTAGCAATGTTATCCGAAAGAATGTTGGCATAACAGTTTCGATCTAAAGAAATACCGATTTCATTATCATTAGCAGTATTTTCTGAGATGTTGTTGCCATTACAGGACATATAAAGACCTATTCCGAGAACTCTATTATCATTAATATTATTTTCTGAAATATTGTTATTATCAGAGCTATAAAGGTATATTCCACGAGCTTGATCGCTTGTAGCTACATTACTTGCTGTATTTCCCGAGATAGTGTTCTCATCGGAGTAAAGAACCGTTATCCCGTTAGCTTGATTGTCATTAGCGATGTTATCAGAAATTGTACAGTTAATACAAGATTCCAAACCTATTCCTCTTAATTTATTCTCACTAACGATATTGCCCGAGATAGTAATGTTAGAACTTGAATGCAAGTAAATGCCTACTGATGTTTGCGTTATCGTCAACCCATTAACGATTGAATCCGAGCAATTGATTAAGAATATTTGCCCTGGGTTGTCAAAGTCGCCTGTTCCCAATCCTTCTTGGTCCACATAGTAATAGATTGGCTTGCCATTTGCTTCGTTTGAAGTATCAATGTCGTGAGAACGGGGATCCGTGGGTAAGCGCCCTATGGTTGAGCTTTGTACGCCGAGCCCGCATCCAAGCATGTTATTTTCAAATAGGAGAGCACCCTCGCTTAAAATTAAAGATATTCCATATTGAGAATTATTATTTAGCGTGTTTTCTGATATTATGTTGTTATTGCTGTCATAGTATAAGCTTATCCCATGATTTTGATTGCTTGTAATCACATTACTCGCAATGTTTCCTGAAATGGTGTTATTAACGCAATCCGCATATAAATATATCCCATAATTATAATTTTCGTTAGCGGTGTTTTCCGAGACGGTATTGTTATCGCAGTTTGTACTTAAGAATATACCGCTGCCTTGATTGTAGTTAGCGGTGTTTTCCGAGATGGTGTTGTTATCGCAGTCCGCATATAAATATATCCCGTAATAATTGTCGTTGGCGGTGTTTCCCGAAATTGTGTTGCGAGTAGAATTTCCATATAAATATATCCCATAATTATTATTGTCGTTAGCATCATTTCCCGAGATAAAGTTGTCATAGCAGTCGATTAAACAAATACCTTCAAAATTTCTCGTGCAATTGTTGCCAACGATTTGCCCGTTTGCAACATTTACGAGCTTGATTCCTCCGTTGTATTCTGGAGAACTACCCTGGTTTGAGCGAATTAAAGTGCAATTTTTCACAATGAAATAATCATTCGAGTTCTTGATTTCGATGCATGATGCTGTTAAGCCCGCGTTGATCGTCACAATTTCGATCACATACGGATTTCCGCTCGTTCCTGCACCGCTCCACCACGGCACTCCCAAGGCAATATAATAGGCCCAATTATTGCTGCCCGTGCCGTCAATGACGATGGGATCGGGAAGCACCCAAGAACCTTTTACTTTCAGGTAATGCGTCTCGTCATCGCTCGAAAGATAGTTCCTTACCAGAAAATCGGAAGCTAAGATTGATCCCGAAACCAGGATTCCGAGAAAAAATAGAATGCATCCAATTTTTACTGCTTTTTGTTTAGAAACTGTTTTTCTTTTGTTTTTCTTTAGTCCAATTTTATGTATTTTGTGAAATTTTGTATTTAAAATTGTCATGTATTAAACACTTTCAAAACGATATTTAAACAAGTCTGGTAGATCTCTGAATATTGATTTTTTTTAAGCTCGATTTCAGGTAAAAATTGAGGCCAGTTTCAGATTAAATTAAATATTTTCAGCGATATATATTTTTAAACAAATATAGTTAAGAATATGAATGTATTTTAAAGAATTATTTTTAGAAAGACTTATTACAAGGAATTCTTCAACCCAGATTTAGAAATTGCTCTAATCTTTACTGATCAAAATTATTATTAAGAATAAATCATAATTGCCATAAAGCGATTAATCTTTTTTTTACTGTGAACAATATAAACAAAAATATAAAAAATGTCCTTAAAATCGTCCAAGAACATTATCAGCAAATGTATGGTGTTTAAATAATTCAAAATCGTAGTATATTTGACCAATATCTATGAATAATATTTTTTGTTTCGTCTCGTGTCTTATGAAAAGAGCAACACAATGTTTGCGTCAGCACCGAATATCCTGAGCACGCTAGCATTGATTCCAATGTTCTTACCAAACTCTTTTACTTGAAACTAAGTATTGTTTCTTACAAGACTATCTTGAGGTCGAGTTCGGCGTATCCATAATACATTTCTCAAATTATTTTTGATTTATATTTCTTTTTTGTTAAAAATATTAATATAAAACCTATAAATATGCCATTAACAGATTATTAAAGCTTTAGTTTAAAGGAATCAGCTCTAAATGCGGATAAAATATAATATTTACTCTCTATAAATAATATCACTTTATTTTTTTAAGATAGTTGATTTCTGAAAGTTAAGTGTTTCAATGTTGCACCAGATTGATTTATATAACGATCAATATTTAAAATTTTATATAGTTAGGAATGTTAATAATTTCTTATTACAAAAAAAAATAAAAATATAACAAAGGGTTAGATTATTTTGCCAGATGTGAGAATTAAAACACCTAATTTGGACGATATTTTTGAAAAATGGAAAAATTCAGCTGCTCGAAAGGATCGAAAGAAGTTAGAAAAGCAATTTGGAACAAAGGGCGCGGTATTTTCGTTAGACGCAATTTCTGCTGCGGAATATGTTGTTGACAATATGAAGGAAGCTGCAATATACTTTTCAATTAAAAAAACCGTTGGTCTTTCTACAGATAAAGACGAGACCGTTGTCATGGCGCCTCGCTTAAGCAAAGTACAATTTTATTCGTTTAAAGGTGCGAGTAAGATTGATAAGGATAATTGGAAAGGAGACGATAGCGTGCCAATGTTTGACTCCATCACGCCCGTTCCCTGCAAGACTTGTAAGGGAAAGGGATATACGGAAAAGCGATGTTCGTGTAAGGGCGAAGGGAAGATAACCGAAACTTGGCAAGTCATCGAAGGAGAGGAGCAGAATAAAGTAAAGAAGACATTTCAATATTCCTGTCCAGAATGTTATGGCACGGGCAATTTGCATATCCAATGCAAAGACTGCAAGGGATACAAGAACCTATACAAGTATCAGACACTTCCAGTACCATTTAAAACCGTTGTTACAGGAATCCCCGTGCTTCACAGTAGCGCACAAACGAAATACGAAAAAGAGATCGAGAAAGACCTACACCAACTCATTGAAGAGGTCGAGGGTATTAAGTTCACAGAATTTAAAGAGCTTGAATCAAAGGCAGAAGCAAGCCTGGGATATTATAACAAGAAGATAAGCAAGACCATTGGGGACGCCAAAAGCGACTATAGAATGTACGAAAAGGACAAGGACGCAACGATTCAGAGTCAAATCTACCTATTTCCCATGATACAGCTGATGTGCAACACCAAAAAAGGCTCTAAATTCGAGATCTATTCGATAGGTTCCGATCAAAAGTTCATAATATATTCAAATTTCTAAATTTATTTTAATCTTTTTTTTAATTTCTTTTTTTGAGTTAATTATCATCATTTTCCCTTGAAACGAGGTTTTCTTTTCTCAACTAAGGATCGAGTTGCTTCCCTAAAGTCCTTAGTTTTTACTGCAGCGAGCATTTTCTCGTTTTCATCATCGAGGGCCTTTACGATATTCTCCCGGAATTGGGCTCGAATAAGCTTTTTAGTAGACATTAGCGCCCCATATGCTGTTTGAGGATGTATTAGCTTGAGAGCTTGTTCTTTGACAAACGACATCAATCGTTCGGGAACGACTGCTTTATTTATCAAACCGAGGTGCTCTGCTTCTGGAGCATAGATCTTTTTTGCATAAAAAAGGAGCTCAAATGTTTTAGAAAATCCGATGCGAAATGGAAGAATGAAAGAAGAGCCAAACTCCGGTACGACTGCTCTTTTTAGAAAATAAAAACCCAAGAACGATTCCGGATCATCTGCCATATAGATTAAATCCGCACCCATCAATAGCATAGTTATTCCTGCCCCGAGCGCTAATCCATTTACAGCTGCAATCACGGGCTTAGAAAAGTCCCAGAATTTCAAGGCTAACCGCTTTTGCGCAAGATCCTGGAGGTCAATTTGATCGAGTATTTTTTTGGGTATCTTGGTAATCTCTTTAAGGTTAAAATAGCCCCCCGAAGAAAAAGCTTTACCTTCTTCTGAACCCTTGATGATTAAAATGTTTGCAGATTGATCATTCTCTACTATATCGAGAATTTTACCAATCTCGAAAAAAGTTCTTGGGGACATTGCGTTTCTCCTTTCGGGAGCGTGTATGGTTAAAATGCATATACCATTATCGTCTTTTTCGTATAATACTTCTTTGAAAGAATCCAAGTTCACAGCAATCTTCTCTTTAATTACTAATTTTATTCATTTTTTTCTTGGGTAAAGCGTGACTCATTAGCCACTCGAGAGAATATTTGCCTGAGAAGTAATAGCGCCATATGTACATTAAAAACGCTAATATGGCTGTATAAGCGATCCATCCGAACCAAATGGAAAATATGTTGAAATGCACGGTAAATAAAGGTAGCCAGATGTACGAAATCAAGAACAAGCTTAAAGACACGGTTCCCAAAAAAACAAACATATCAACGAAGATGTTTTTTCTCTTTTTCACATCAATATAATAAAACAACCACCCGATGAGAATTAATGCCATTCCGATAGAATAAAATATATTTGATGGTGAACCTCTATATACGAATCTCGGAAAATAAATCCCTTGATCGTCTTGGAAAAAAGGTCTTTTATCTATTAGCGTTAAAAGAATGCCACTAAGTAGGAAAAATGAGCCATTCCTTACGAATCTGCGTGATAAATCGAATCGAGCTTCATAAGATTCCAAGGTCATTGCCTCAACGAGTATCTCTCCAAAAACGGAAGATATAAAGCAGATCGAAACGAACGGCAAAAATGGATTATGGGGTGCAGGAGATATTAAAATGAAATAGAGGACAGAAACTATAGGATTTTCTTTATTAGCGTACAGAAATGGTTGAACGATATAAGTTATTAAAATAACGACAATACCTATTAATGTTCGAAAACCTCTTGCAAGTTTTATAATATAATATGTTATTATTTGGGAAAAACCAATAAACATTAAAATATTCCAACCCCATAAACTAAAAGGAAAGTCCGCAGTCCCTATATAAGCATTGGGAATGTTATAAATAACGCCTATAAGAATTATCAAACACCCGCGAGTAAATACAGTATTTCTAAGGGCATTTTCTGACATTTTATTCGATTTTTTTCGAACGGAAAACACGACAGAGAGGGAACTCAAGAATATGAATAAAGACGGTCCGAATACATCGAGATAATGAAAAATAACCGAGTAAAGCGGATCTAATTCGGGTAATTTCCAGACCGCCGTGGAATGTCCCAGAATTATTAAACTAATAGCAAAACCCTTGATAAAATCGATGGAACGAATTCTCGTGTATTTTTCTTCGGGTTCGGAAACCTGCTGTTCAAATATATTTTGACTAATAGAATCATTCATGGAACTATCACGGGAAAACAAGGTCTTCAACCTTGGTAATCCAAAGATATTATAAAATTTAAATTAAATTTTATTAGTAATATTATGTATGCCTATTAAATAATTTCACCTTAAAATTATATAAAAAGTATATTTTAAGTACTGTTTATGGATTTATATTTCGCCTTAAAAGATCTTAAATTGATGATGCTCTATAATGAATATAACAATAAAAAATTGAAAAATTAAACCTAATGTCGATTAACCCAATAGTTAAGGAAGTTATAATTTTTAACGCTGGAGGTGCAATCGTTAAACGCGAGATGAAATTAAGTTTGCAGCAAGGAGCAAATCACTTTCGCATACAAAATGTACCCGCAAGTTTCGATCCCAACTCTGCCGAGATCGTCCTTGAACACTTGAAACCAGAAGACAAGCACTCTATCTCATTACAACAAACCATAGTCTCTTTACCAGATAGGAACAATTCTCAACAAGTAATAGATCGGGAAAAATCAGCGGCTAATAGCATCATTTCGTATTCAATTGATTTCACTCGCGAGATGAGGGAGAAAATATCAACAATTTGCGAAGCGAGTTCTTACAGAACTTTCAACGACATGAATGGCGTATTTGATTTTGTCATTAACGCTCAAAAAGAGGGCGAAGTAATCGTAAAAATCCAATATTTCGTTCAGGACATTAGAATTAAATGGCATACATCTCTCCAAGTAAGTATTGATGACGACAATAAAATGGCCGACATCGAAGGATTTATCATTGTTGATAACCAATCGGGATTTTCTTACGACAATGTAGAACTGAGTTTCGCAATTTTTGAACTACCACAATCATCAGGGAGCCAAAACATGACCAATATCGACAGGGGTCCGATACTTTCGGAATTAAACTCATTACACGCACCCGCTCCCGCTCAGAGTCTAAGGGGTGAAATGATGAATGAGTTAAATCGAATGAAGTCGCTCAAAAGAACGCAAAGATACAAGCAACTTAAGTAGAAGAGGATTAGAATATGATAATAGATCCAAAAGTCAAGAAATTAATAATTTTCAACGGAGGGGGAGGAATCGTTGAAAGAGAAATTAAAGTGCCCCTCCAACAAGGCACGAACGATTTTCAAATAGCAAATGTACCAGCTAGCTTTGATCCGAATTCTGCAAATGTTGAATTAGAATTTATTAAATCTGAAGATATCAAAGCTTTTAACCTGCAACAAACAATCGTATCCCTCCCAGATCGAAATAATTCTAACAAGATAATCGAAAGGGAAAAATCTGCTGCCAATAATATCATATCCTACTCGATTGATTTTACTCGAGAAATGAGAGAAAAAATCTCGACTATTTGCGAGGCAAGTTCCTATAGGACATTCGAGGACATGAACGGCGTGTTCAATTTCATCGTGGACGCAAATCGGGAAGGAGAAGTCCTCGTGAAAGTCAAGTATTTCGTGAACGACTTGAGGATAAAATGGGAAACGACCTTGCAGGTATCCATCGATAAAAACAACGAAACCGCAGAAATTGAAGGTTTTATCGTAGTCGAAAATCTCACGGGATTTTCCTACGAAAATGTGGAATTAGGATTTGCTATTTTTGACCTTCCCGTAAAACCCGGGAGATCAGGAGATTATTATCCCGATTACCAACAACAAGCAGTTTACGAGGAGGGCGAGCAAGCGTATGAGCCCAATCAAGAATTTCAAATGAAAAGAACCCAAAGATTGAAAAATTTAATGTTATAAAGGTGAAAAAAATGAAAGCAAACGTGCCAACAAGGAAGAAGATCAAGTTAAACTGGTTTAAGGCCAGAGCCAACTTCGATATCGAGCGCGAGATTAACATTCAATACACTTCTAATAATGTGTCATATAACAAGATCACTCACAACGTCATCGTGAGGTACATCCTCATCAAGGAAGGAGAAAACAAGGAAATTCCGCCCAATTCGCCCATGACGCTCTACAAGGAAGGTTTACCGTTTCTTTTTTTGAACACGGCGGGAACTATCGGCAATAAGATCATTTCCGAAGATCTCATTGACGACGATCTCAAGGTCGACGACGATGTGGTAAATGTTATAGAAGGAGAAGCCAAGGTGACTTACGAAGACGCTCGCGATCCCAAGGAACACATCGAAGTCAGGACCCGCCATGACACGATTTCGAGAAAGATCACCATCGAAAACAAGCTTGACAACGCCATCGAGCTCGTGCTCGATTTTAAGCAAACAAAAGATGTTACATTCTTAAAATCTGAGCCAGAACCCTCAGAAATAGAAGAACCGAACTACAAATATAAGATATCCATACCTTCAGAAGCGAAATCGAGCGTTATTCTAGATTTAAGAGGGAAAATCGTATCGCGTGTTACCAAGATTAAGCCAGAATTCCTAAAAAAAGAACGAAAATAATTTATCTTCTTATTTTCATCATAAAAAAAAGATTTTTATCTTATTCCTGTTTTTTATTTATATCAAATATAATAAGACAAAAATATGAATAAGATAAAAGCATTATTATATATTTTAATTATCTCGCTTGTAGGATGCAATTTCTTCTTCGTTCCTTCAGTGAGAGCTGTTGACTTGGTAGGAACTGACCCAGTTAACGATGTATACCCTAAAAATGTGTCAATCTCAATCATTGGTGAAGCTGGTGATTATCACGACGAGATTGACATAACATCGTATAGCGTTGTTGGAAGCGATATAGAGGTTCTCGTTGATGGAAGCACTAGCACCTGGAGTTCAAATCAATATTTTCTCGGAGTCGCTTGGAGCTTAAACATCAATACTACAGATATTTTGTTGACTAATAGTTTTGGAGGATTAGAATATCCATTCTATAAAATACATGCAAGTACGGAAGGCGTAGTTCTTATTAAATTCGAAAACATTTCTATGGGACCAAATACATTTTATTGGAACGGTAGTGATTTCTCGCCCTATTCTAGCGAAAATGTTTCGGTTGGATCCTTAGGATCTCATGGATTTACGGCAACCATCCCATCTGCGTTACTAGCTACTTTTAACGGACTTAAAACCACGGTCTGCGGAGGAATGTACGATATATCATCAGGCATAATATACATGGATATTGTTGATGGAACATCAAGTTCAGGGAGCACTCAAGACGCAATTCTTGGGTTTGATGTAATAATAACTATTGGAGTAATAAGTTTAATTTCAATTTTCGCAATACTACAAAAGGTAAAGCGAAAATACTAATTTTTTCTTTATTTAATACATTTTTCCATCGTATATCCTATTGGCAACCTTGTATAAAGGAACCTTCTATATGAATCTATTCAGGGAAGACTCGATGTACGATCGTTTTGTTTGGAACAGAACGGACTTCACATCAAATACGCTCGAAAATGTCTCGGTGGGAACCATTGGCACTAATGGATTTACCGCAACCATTCCAGAAACTTTAAGAGCAACGCTTGACGCCTTGAACACTTCGATCTTTAGCGTTTATTATACTAGTTCTGAGACGGGTGGTGGTATAGATACTATTAATAATAAGCTCGGTTTGGGGACCGCACAAACAGTAATTGACACGATATATATGGATATGGCAGAGGATACATCAAGTGCTGGAACCGATATTTTAATATCTGGTTTTCATTTGACCTTTTTAGTAGGAACTTTAAGCTTGACATCCATCGTCATCGCGTTAAAAAGAAAGAACAAACTTAAAAAAGCTTAAATCACCAATTTTATTTTATTTTTTCATCTTTCAAAAGATAATGTTATATCTCAACTCACATTAATAGACAAATACTTTTTGGAGAATTTTGGAAATTTGCAATATAATTAAAAACATTTATATAACTTTCAACCTATACATAAGTTGAAACTTATATATAATTGAAATAAAATGTCTGAAAAAACATTTAAATCTCAAGGCAGACACTTCAAGAACTATGCTTTACCTGAAAACTCAATCGTTTTATCCCTAATAGCAGTCTTCACGGCTTTAAGTTTTGTCGTTACCTACCTAAGTTATACATTTCCAATTACTGCCACCGGAGGTTATTTTAATTTTGGAGATATTATTGTAATGTATGTCGCGCTTCTGTTTGGACCAATAATTGGAGCATTTGTTGGAGGATTTGGACCAATGCTAGCGGATATTTTTCTAGGAGTTCCTATATTTGCTCCTGGCACGCTCGTTATTAAATTTATCGAAGGATTCCTTATTGGAATTATTGCTGATCCAAAAGAAATGAAACATTTAAGAATCGGCAGTCGAGACATAATTGCAGTTATTATTGGGGGATTGACGATACCTATTGGTTATTTTATCTACGAGATATTCATTTTTGGAATAGCTGGAGCTATAAGTGAATTTCCCATAAATGTTTTACAATTCATAGTGGCTGCAATTATTTCAACATTTCTCATAATCCTATCCAGAAAGAACATCTTAGAAGGATTGCCTCAAATTTTTGATAAGGTTTTTGTTAATTTAGATTAAAACTCATAAATAATTATTAATTCTTTTTTTTTTAAATGCTTAAAGAATCTATAAGAGCGAAATGAGAATGTCAAGAGCATCAAGCGCTTTTTTACCGTTTTCTGTAATGAAATATAGAACCGTCTTGCCTTCTTTTTTTCGAGTGACGAGTTGTTTGGCCTCTAATTCTTTTAAATGCTGATATATAGCGGGAAGACTTATAGAGCCTATGATTTCCCTTAGCTTACTTCCATGAATGCCTTTCTTCTCGGATAAAGAGATTTGAGAAAGGAGCTTAAGCTTAGTACTTAAAATATTGCTGGAGCCTGCGGTTTTAGCTCTAGTTGAGAGGGCGTCCAAGACATGAGGTGTCTTTAAACCGCTTCCAGTTATCAAGCAAACAACATTATCGTCGGAATTTATCTCTTCTTTCTGGATCAGGCTATTTAAAGCTGATATCGTCAGTGCCGAGGCAGGCTCTGCAAAGATTCCCTCGTTCCGAGCCAGTTCTTCAGCAGAGTTGATCATAATGCTTTCAGGGATTGCTAATGCGCACCCCTTTGTTTCTCGAATTGCTTTTAGTGCAAGTTCGTGATACATTGGATCGACTACTAAGATACCTAATGCTCTGGATGTATGGGATGTATCTTTATTTAGTTTTTTTTTATCGTACCCTTTTTCAAATTCGGTAACTATAGGTGCCGATGCCAATGATTGAACACCAACAATTTTAGGTAAGGAATGAACAACATTTGAATCTTTTAATTCCTTGAAACCCTTCCATAAACTGACTAATAATCCACCACTTCCCATTGGAACGATGACCCAATCGGGTAGAAGCCCTTTAACTACTAATTCAAAAGCGATTGTTTTTTGAGCTTCTATCGTGAGAGGATTATACTCAGGCGTGCATTGGTAATAGGCATTGTACTTTGGTTTTAAAACCTCGTTTATCGCCTCGTCCACCGTTTTTCCACTGATGACGATTTTCGAGTTATAAGCAATCATTTGCGCCTTTTTACCAATGTCGATCTCTTCGGGTATCACATTAACGCATTCCATTGCCTCAAGGGAGGCGTAGGCAGCAATTGAAGCGCCCTGATTTCCGTTTGAAGCACACACCACGCTTTGATAACCCCAACTTCGAGCGTGAGAAATTAATAATGCTGCCGCCCGATCCTTGAAGGAATTCGTGGGATTTGTCGTTTCGTCTTTAAAATAAAGGTTATTTATCTTGAGTTTTTTTCCTAATTTCTTAGATACGCGTAAAGGAGTGCCACCCTCTCCCAAACTTACCTTGAAATCGTCTTTAATTAATGGCAAGGCAAAGCCAAAGTCCCAAAACAACGATAAGGAATGTTCTGATGTAAATAACTTTCTGTAATCTGTAATATTTGAGTTGTGGAGAAGTATTCCCCCACATTTATTACATCTGTGATTTAATATAGAGGTGATTGAGAATTCACTCTTACAATCAACGCAGGTCAATAATAAGGGTTCGTTAATGGCATTTTACCTCTTATATCGTTTTAAAACTAAATATTTCACTTTAGCTTAAATTAATTTTTCTAGGGGCTTGTATGGAAGATTAAATTCTTCTGCAATTGGTTTTATTGTTATGTTTCCATTAAATATATTCACGCCCGCTTTTAAAGAATCATCTTTCTTTAATGTTTCAACTATATCTTCTTCTGAAACGAGATTGACTAAGTAAGGAAAAATATTTTCAGAAAGCGCTTCGGTCGACGATCTTGGAAAGGCACCTGGCATGTTCGTAACGCAATAATGTAATACTCCCTCTACTTTGTAGACAGGATCGTCGTGCGTCGTAGGACGACTCGTTTCAATACAACCCCCTTGATCTATTGAAATGTCAACAATAACGGACCCAGGATTCATTGACTTTACCATTTCTCGAGTAACAATTCTTGGTGCCTTGCAGTTCGGGATCAACACGGTTCCGATCAAAAGATCTGCCAAATTCACACATTCTCTAAGGTTATTCGAGTTGGATTTAATAACGGAAATCCTTTCGGGAAGAATATCGTTAAGATATCTTATTTTGTTAATGTCTTTTTCGAGAACGATCACATGTGCTCCCAGTCCATTCGCTGCTAGCGCTGCGCTTTTTCCTGCAGTACCTCCCCCGATTATCACGACGTAACCGTGGTGAATGCCCGTTGCGCCACCTAAAAGTTGACCAGATCCGCCATTTTTTATAGAGAGCAAGTTAGAGCCTATAATCACGCTCATTCGTCCAGCAACTTCTGACATTGGTATTAATATTGGTAATTTATCGCCCAAACTCACGGATTCAAATGCAATTGCTGTGGATTTGCCGTTCACAAGTGTTTTTGTTAATCTTTCGTTCGCTGATAAGTGTAAGAACGAAAACAATAAAGGTCCAGGTTGGAAATAACTCAATTCTTCTTCGTAAGGTTCCTTTACTTTCA
Source organism: Promethearchaeota archaeon (assembly GCA_016839425.1). The sequence goes on along the minus strand of JAEOUI010000278.1, from coordinate 19,534 downwards.
CAACGATTTCTGATTCGGAATATAATTTCGTTTTTGACTCAATTATATTGGCACCTATCTTGATATAAAGATCGTCTGGAAATCCAGATTTCATTCCAGCTCCTTGCTCAATGATCACATCATGACCAAGGTTGACCAAGTCCTCAACATTGTTCGGTGTAAGACTAATCCTCCCTTCTCCAGGTTTTATTTCCTTTGGTATTCCAATTATCACGGTTTTAGCTCGCTAACATTGTTTTAACATAAATAATCGTTACAAATATTTAAACTCGATAGTAGCAATGGCAAGAAATGAGCTATATTCTTTTACGAGGGATCGTAAAATTTATATTCGCGAGATTACGATAGATCGTAATAACATTATTTTACGATTATCATGTATGAATTGTTTTGGATCATTCTATTTTCGATATTAGGTAGCGTGGGAGCTATAACCGCAGCTGCAAGTTTCATGTTACTAAGCGAAAAGACGCAAAAATCTTTAATATCCGCGTTGATCTCTTTTGCAACGGGCGTTTTACTTACATCCGCTTTGTTAGCTTTAATTCCTGAAGCAATAGAGGAATCGGGAGATGTACATTTAGTAACCATAATAATTTTGATAGCATTATTATTCTTTTTCTTCCTTGAGAAGCTCTTGATTTGGCGTAATTGTCAAAACAATTCTTGTGAGGTGCATGGTTCTGAAACTGTTGGTACGATTGTATTGATAGGAGATGCTTTTCATAATTTTACAGATGGAATCGTGATTGCGGCAGCGTTTTTATCGGGTCCAACTTTGGGATTTATTGTAGGCATATCCATTATAATTCACGAAATCCCCCAAGAAACGGGCGATTTTGGAATTTTATTACATTCTGGCTACTCGCGCAAAAAAGCTTACTTGTTTAATGCTCTCTCTAGCGCATCCACGATTCCCGCGGCAATATTAGGATATTTTATCTTAGATACCGTACATGTAATAGTTCCATTCATGCTTGGAATTTCGGCCGCCAGTTTCTTATACATAGCGTTATCTGATTTAGCACCCGAACTTCACAAGAAAGCGACAACTAAAGATTACATTAAACAACTGATACTTGTTCTTTCAGGCGTACTTGTAATGGTGCTCATGGTGATGTTCACCGTCCACGAACATTAAAATAAGTCCTAATACCTATTTATATTAATGAAAATGCTAGAATTAGACCTCGATTATAAAGTATTGAAAACGCTTTTTCGTTCGGAAACACCCATAAAAGTTGGAGATTTGTCGAAACTCCTAAAGTTTCCTCATTCCACTATCGGAAGTTGTGTGAAAAGATTGGAAGAAAAGAAGCAAGTGATTTATAATCGGTATAAACCGGTTCTTTTGACGGAGAAAGGAAAAAATCTGGCGATTGAACTCATCAGGCATTCACGCCTTCTTGAGATGTTATTGATTAACGAGTTAGATTTAGATAAGGAAATCGCACACGAGGAGAGCGAAAAGTTCAATTTACTTTTCTCTTGCGAGACGATCAATAAGATTTGTCAAAAATACAACCATCCTACAGAGTGTCCTTGCGGCGAAAGCATTTTAAGTTCTCAGAGATGTAATTGTACTCAAAAAGGACACGAATAATGAAATTAATCTATTGGAAAACTCATTTATTTTTTTAAAAGATCAATAGAAGCATAAGCTGCTAAGATTTCTCCAAAAAACAAATGATGACTTGCCATACTTCCAGATTTACATGTGTGAACGATCTTGCATTCGTAATTTAGGATGCAATCTTTAATCGTTGGAACTTGGATATTCTTTCCTTCAATTAGTTCTAATCCAGCCTGCTTGAACTTGTCTACTTGCCTTCCTGAAGAGGATCCCGTGATCATTATCGCTCTTGCAATCTTGTTTGAAGGGATGTTTATTGTAAATTCACGAATCCCCTCGTTAAGCAAGCTAAATGTGTATCTGCTAGGTGCGACTGCAGCTGTTATCACAGGAATGCCCCAGAGTTGTCCAATGGTCTTCCAAGCTAGTGCTATCACATTGGCTTTTCTATTTTTATCCATTGAAACCATCAACGCATCTTCTTTCGTGAAAAAATCTGTTAAATCGTAAGGATTTATCTCTTGTCTATTTTCAGTCATTTTATCATGAGATTTCTAATTTAGGATTAAAAAAATAAAAAATTATTTGATGAAAGAGTTCACTTCTTTTAAATATTTTTCAGCATCAGCCACGATGGTATCGATGATGTGAGGTACCGTTTCGATAGAATCAATTGCTCCAATGCTCTGTCCTAATAAAACCGCTCCGTTTTCGATGTCGCCATTGTAAGTTTGTTCGTAATGTTTTTGATCCTCGATAAGCATTTCGGCCGTCATGGCTTGTTCCTCTGCGATTTTTTCTTCCTTGCTTTCCACCAATCCGTGACTTAAGGCGTAGTTGTTTTTCCATAGTCTTATTGGGCCTAAGAATCCTGTTACTAACATGGTATCTTCGGCCTTAGCAGGAGGTACGATATCTTTATATTTCTGGTGAAATTCGCTTTCTTTAGAAGCTATAAATCTCGATCCCATAGCGATTGCTCCAGCACCCAAGGATAGCGCCGAAGCCAAACCTCGACCATTTGCAAACCCTCCACACAAAATCATTGGAATTTCAGGATATTTTTCCTTGATTTGTTGAGCGAGGACGAGCGTGCTAACTTTTTCGTAGGATTGATGTCCACCACCTTCAGTTCCAGTAACTACTAAGCCGTCACATCCCGCTTGAACGCATTTCTCCGCTAACCAAAGCGCAGGCGCCACGTGAAAGTGCTTGATATCAGAACCACTTTCCTTGAGTTTTTGAAACGCCTTGCTTTGCTGGATCATTTTGGGGCTTCCTGCACTAGTGATGACATACCTGCATTGTTCCTTTATTTTTGGATTGTCCATAATAAATTTTGGAATCTTTCGGCACAAAGTAGGGGAGTCTGGTTGCATTCTTGCGGTTCTAATATTGAATCCAAACGGTTTATCCGATTGTTCAACTACTCTTTCCATATTTAATTTTAACTCGTCGATGCTACTTTTACCCAATAAATTCGTATGGGATAAGACTCCGAGCCCTCCTGCGTTAGAGACCGCAATAGTAAGTTCGGTAGTATAGAAGGGACCCATAGGTGCCCCAATAATTGGTTTTTCAATCCCCAACATTTTGGTAATATATGTCGTTATGACCATTTAAAATCAACTTTTTCAATCTCTTTGTTATATGGTACTTAAACTATACTTCTATAGTATAAAAATCCTTACCAATTATTAAGAAGTAGATGATATTTTTAAAAGTAGACCTTAAATTTTCGAGCGCAATTTAAGGTTCAAATAACGCTTTAAATATCTTAAAAAAGCAATTGATTTAGGTGTAATGCAAGGAATAAACAGTTGCCTTTGTGATTTGGTTGTCTTTAATTGATATATATCTAAATCCTGGGGGTTTGATCTTGTAATGCAACGAAAGCGGTCCCATAGCTTGCGTTTGAAATACAAAAGGCTTGTTTACATCAAACCACGCTTGTAATTCTTGCTCGTTTGTAAAGTTGTTAAGAATATCCCTATAATTATTAGCGTAAATCTCACATGGCACATCCACATAAATTGGTGCAATATAGAATTTGAGGTTCGTTGAACTGGCTTCTTCTTTTTTTACCTCCTTTAGTCGAAATTCTTTTAAAGAATGAGTGTGTCCACATAATATTAAATCCACTTTTCGTTTAACTTCCTTGTCTGAGCCCGTGCAAATTTTTAAAAAATTTTTCCAATTATACATTATCGTTTGATACTTCAAGTTTATTCGAGTTTCGAGTCGTCCACTACTAGAGTATTTTTTAAGGTTATCCTCGTAAAGATCGGACCATTCTAAGGTTCGATCTAAATTCATGAGTTTCTTAAACTTTCGTTTTTTAAAATAAGTCAAATGAGGGGAAACGGGAGGTGAATGCATAGCAATCACGATTTTCTCGTCTCCACAGATTTTTATATAATTTCGTAAAAGATCTATTTGATCGTCTTTCAATCCTTTCGTGCTCGGACTTCCGCGGAGTAGATCGTGTAAGTTAGCAATGGAATCTTGACCCGTATCCAAGAAAATGAAATCGTATTGATCTCCGATTTTTACCATGTAATTGAGGTTAGGATTAAAATACCTGAAATAATATCTCAAGAATTTGTCGCGCGAATACAGGGCTTTTGGATAGTTAAAGAACTTGAGGTCCGTGTAGTATCGAACATCCTTGCTTGTCATCCCAAAGACCTGCCTCGTGCCGCCCATCCTCACGCTGTAATGGCCTTTCCGATAATCGTGATTCCCGATAGTTGTGAAAATAGGGGCAAGAATCTCCTTTTTATTCGTATATTCCTCTTCTGACAAGAAAGGGGGTTTATTTTGACCCTTGTTCCGTCCAAGTAACAAATCAAGGAATACGAAAAAGTTATTCTTGTATTGATAGTTTCCTCGAGCGATTTGTATAAAATCTATAAGATCTCCAGTCATGAGTACAAAATCGAGAATTTTTGCCCTGATTTGCCTATTCACGCTATCGATTAACATTCTGAGATTATGGTTGAAATTGAATTTAGCAAATCGTAAATCCTCTAATTTATCTTCCTGAATTCCTTCTTTAAACACAAATTTCCGTTTGAGAAACATATCCTCAGAATCAGAGAGCTTCCGATGTCTTTTAATCTTTTGATAGAGACGATCTTTTAAAAATTTCGAGATAAAATCGTTCCTTCTAGCCACATGAAAGTCTGTCGAGTGAATAAAATTGAAGTCACTCCAATTTTTATCGAACAATGCAATTGCGTGGTAATTTATTTTATCAATAATGGAATTTGGTACATCAAAAACGAGATCGCAGAGCAAGCAACTATTATCCATTTTTTTAAAGATTTCAAGCAGTTCGTGTTTACCTTTAATTTTAAATCCAATTCTATAGAGGATAGTTCTTTTTCCAAAAGCGTGTTTTGATTTGGAAAGCGATTTATATACGTCCCAAGCGAGGCAATTTTCCACGCTTAAAACCTCGGGATTTTTAATATCCATCCTATCTAGATGCTCAATTTCGACTGCTTGGAGCTCGTATCGCCTTCCCCTTCTCGCGGCGAAGTTTCCCTCGTCTTTGAGAATTGGTTGGATAAAGGTATTTGAATAAAAATGTTGCAATATTTCTTGAACATGTTGACCAGGAATTGCTAAAATATGAGTGTTAAATACGAGTTTCCTAACGAAATGCCCGTCCTTGTCGAGAAAATCCTTGAAATTAATAAATGCTGGCTGACCAATATTTGGCGATATGATAATAGGAAATTTTCCTTTTCTTAAGTTAAGGCTCGACATTATAGTATAATTGCTTTTATTAATATATGGTCGTGTGTGAATTTAAAAATGCGTTAAATAATTCTTTTTTGGTTTAAAAATAGAATAGGATTATAATTTTTACTTTCAAAACAAGGAATTCTTTGGTCATTGGTAATGACCAGCGTTAATTAATGAAAGCTATTTTGTTATGATGTGAATTTAAATAATTCAAATATAAATTTTTAATTGAGAATAATTTTAATGCCTATTAAGAATAATTTAGAACGAAATTGGAATTTGTAAAAATACATAAAAAGTTATAGATAAAATTGATAAAAGTAAAAAAAAAAAAGAATTAGTTTAATTTTATTTGTTTTCTTTTCTTGATATAGAGAACAATCGCACCTAAACTGATTGCCAATAATATCGAAGTCATGGCGAAACCAGGAACGACATCATCTTCACTAGTTTCTTCTCCTTCAATCGTGATGGCAAACACGAGATCGACTACACCATCTTCGTAGGATTCCATGAAGTCAAGAATAAGATCGCTGTCTGTACTTCCCGTTATTAGTGCTGAGAGAAGCTCCTCGGTTACGTCTTCCCAATCGTGAGTATCCTTATCCCAAACCCATAATTTGAGCTTGGAAAAGTCTTCGGAAAGATCAAATGTGTCAGGCAATCCGATAGTCACATCAAGACTATCGCTACTTTGAATACCCGTGACAAGAATGTCACAGTAAAATACCATCGTGCCATTTCCAAGCGTGACTCCGCCTGGTACTTCAGAGATCATGGCGTAATACAGATCTACAATTCCCGTCGTTTCGAGCTCAACTTCAGTCGTAAAGCCTTCCATGAAAGGATTAGTAAAGCTGAACGAGGTCGTACCAATAGTAGCTTGATGTTCTAAAAGATATCGACCGAACATCTCGTACTCTCCGGGATATTCGTACGAGGGCACCCTTCCAACAACAAGTTGAGTAACTCCTGTAGTTGTAGAGAAGCTCCAATCGAAAAACGCTTCAGAAGTCGTCGAGTTAAGTCTCAAGTGTTCTGTTTCCATTATATCGACTGTATCCGAGCCTGTAAGCTCCAGAATTGGTTCTACAAATGCGTATAAGGAAGCACCCGTCGTACCTTGAGGTAACAAGAAGAACTCTGGACTTGGAGAAAGATCTAACGAGGAATTTAGCGAAAACAAGAAGTATTCATTTGCATAACTGATGATTTTCGTACCAAGAGGTTGCCAAGTCATTGAAGTGCCGTCCCACCTAGAGATGTTCGCTTCCACTGACCTGAAAGCACAAACCGATCCATCATTAAAGCTCAAATGCAGATCCATCATATTTTCCACGCTAATCAGACTAGTGTTTGTAATTTCAATCATTATTCTTTCGTCGGGGTTTCCGTAATAGTACACTTCTCCCTCACTCACACCCCAAGATGTTTCGTTAACGGGATTCGGGTCGAACACTTGTCTTCCTTGAATTTCAATTTCCATTGTATCAATTCTCGTATGCAGGTCGTACTCGTCAATAGTACCGTCGGAATAGAAGGTTAAATCGAGATAATACGATGTTCCTGCCTCTGATAAATAAATATTATTACCAGAGACGCTCATCGTATCGAACGAAGGCAATTCAGGTGCTGTTGCGTAGAACGACATTAATGCGTTTCCCACAGGAACAAGATTCAGGTTACCATATTGAAGGGGTACGATTGATGGAATCCCCCATGTATAAGGACCTAGAACCATCTCAAGGGGGGCTTCATGGGGAATCTGGCCAAATGGAAATGGAGGCCATCCGTTTGGAACCAATCCATCCATACCAAGGGTTACACCGTCGTGGTGCATTCCAGTAACATTTACTTGCGACCAAATTTGAGAACTTACATTTATATAATCAATGGAAGTAACATTCCACGTTGTAAAGTCGTTGTAAGGCATTATTTCGCTACCGTTTCGTACAAATCCCTGTGTTAAATAGGTAAACATCTCGCCTTCATTGACGCCCCAATCCCATTCCTTGCTGGCGCCAATGGCAAACATTGTCATGTGAGGATCTAATCCCCCCATTGGTGCGGTAATTGTATTTGTTGCATTATCCAATATCAGGGTACCATCTGGTGCGCCCATCCACCTGCCCTCTTCTTGATTGTAGGCGTATGCCCATAAATAGTCCTCATCAAATCCGTTCAACAGCGTTTCGTCGTATACTATAGTTAATGTGGCATCGGTGCTAACTGAATAATTATAGCTCGAGTACAAGTCAATATAAATTGGCATCGACTGAATTTCTGCATAGAAAGGAGTTATGGCGGGATTAATGGGTAACACGGCAGAATAAATATCAACAGCGGCTAAGGCCGTGAAATTAAAATAGATTTCAAGACCTCCAAGTGGATCGTGTTGCACATTTGAGGGATACAACATCAGCTCGTTATAACCAGCAGAGACGCTTGTGCAATTTTTTCTAAACGAGACGGATTGTAAATTGCCCATATCATCTGTTTCAACCATCCATTCAAAAATACCAGATGTCATGTTATATTTTGCTCTCATCTCCTTTAGTGTGCTTGTATTACTAAATACGAATGAGCCATCGGAGAAAAACGTGATATTATCGAAATCGTTAATGAACTGCCGGAAGAAAGGAGCCATTACAAACTCAACATCTTCAATTGGTGTGTTCATTGGATAGAAGAAAAAGTGTGGTCGATCCTCTTGTTTATCGTACTCGAATATGTTTATTCGATTGTATCCAGCAACGAGACTCTCTGTTAGAAATCCCTGATTATTACCTCTATCTTCAACATATAATGTAACATGAGTTCCATTCTCTTGTACATTATATATATGATAATATAATCCTATAGGATTTCCCGCGTCATCAAGGATTTCCAGAATTCTATTGTCCCAATCGGGATAGCTTGAATTATACAACACCGATAAACTCCATTCGTCATCGATAAATTCAATTGATTTGTTATGTAGAATTTCTGGACCCATTGGAAATTCGTCTTCGCCCTCCATCATTACATAGAAATTGAACGGATTCATATTATTTGCCATTCCCATAATGATGGGATCCCCTTTTAACTCGTACATTTGAGATGTTTGGTTCCAATAAGATACATTAGCTAAGACCTGTTCAAAACATTGGTAATATGGAAACCCCCAACTGGCATAAACGGGCGCTATTGTCTCGCTGATCTCCTCTATCGTAATTTTCATCTCGCCGTAGTTTTCATATATCTCTTCTTCTGATCCGTTCCAATAACTCACTCTTGCGTTATTACCAAAGTAAAGATCGTCTCCTTCGATAAAATCCCATGAAACTTCGCTTAGAAGGTCGAGATTAAAAACCCTACGAATGCTCGTCTGAACCCGAATCATAGGGTCAGTAACTTCGCCCATTCTCATCAAGAAATCTGCGTCCAACTCGTTTATCGTTCCGTTCCCGAAGAATGATACATTCATAAAATATCCATCGGCAATATTTTCAAAACATGTTTTATTTAATGAGGGATATACTTGAATAGAATCAAATACATTTATATAGCCATATTCTGCATATGGTCCTAGGTATGTGTCGTTCATTATTTGAGCAAGAGCGTCAATATTTAGAACGGAGTTGTTTAGTGGAACAATCAACGGAGCAGGAGATCGATAAGAACCTATGTAGTGTGTATTATAATAAGTATCGTTGTATCCAAACATGGCTATTGGAATTTCTTCTTCCGTCTCGTTATCTCTATATACTTCTGTCATATTATAAGCCACGATTTGCATTGATGAACAATTGTAATAGCATTCAGTGCCCATTACAGCAGAAGTATTTCCATATGGGGGATACGAAGTCCCATCAAGTGTAATGTTTTTAATTTCTGTAATGTTCAATATTTTTCTAATCTTGTATTGGGCAATAATTTCGTCATTTGATGTGTTTGTGACCGTTGTTATCTCGTCGTAGATTATCTTTGCGTCAGGTGCTATATCATCGTGCCATTCCCAAGCGTTATAGATTCCTGGTTCAGGAACTGGCGTTCCTGCTATAGCTGAAGGCATTATAAAGGAAAAAATAGCGCTAATGGGAAAGAACACGAGAAAAATTAAAATTAAATTTTTTATCGTTCTTGTTCTTTTCATTGTATTTCAAATCTTTTTTTGTTTCTTATAAAAATAAGGAAAAAAAGTATAAAACTAATAAAAAAAAGTATTTTTATATTTTTGTCGTATAGAATTTTACACACAAAATAAATTTATTATAGTAATAGCATTATATCACTTGTGGTATCAATAAGTTCGTCAAGTTCCATCAGTCTAAGAGCTAAATCATTCTGTAAAAGCGTTCAGAATTGGGATTTAACTAATTTTGATGGCTTGTGCGATAAAATTAAGTCTTTTATAGAGAAAGAATATGATTTAATCCCAAAAAAAGAGCGAATGGGCAAGGGAATCGTATTTATCACGAAACACGCAATAAAGGAATTATTTTTATATATCGAAAATTCGACAAGCTCAAATCCTAACTATTTCAAGGTTTTCGCCGAGGAAGTATTTAATAAATTTAACGATAAAAAAGAATCAATCTTGTTAATAGTTGCGATTTTTTTTCTTTCGGAGTTTATTGAAAAAAGTCCAGAAAAATTCGGAGAAATTACCGACATACTTGAGAAATATGCAACATTCCCGGAATGGTCAATTCGTGAAACAGCCATTTATCCTATATTATCAGGTTTGAAGAAACAACCAGATATGATTCTAAAAAAATTAAAGATTTGGGCCAACAATCAAGATGAGAATTTAAGAAGGCTGGTACCAGAAAGTCTAAGACCTAAATCTCAAATAAAATGGTTAAAAAATCCAAGTAAAAACGAGAAAGTTTTAGATATTCTTTCTATACTTAGAAAAGATCCTTCCATATATGTCCGAAAATCGGTTGGGAATAATCTTAAGGACTTATCAAAATACATGCCATTAAAAGTTTTAGAATTAATGAATTCGTGGATGCAATTGCAGAATAAGGAAACGGGTCTCAGAGTAAGAGATGATTTATCCTCTGAAAAGGGTTTAAACCAAGAAGAGAGGCGCTTAATCTGGACGATGAAGCATGCATTGAGATGGATTAGAGAGAGAAATCCGGAATATCACGCAGATCTAGAAAAGATTCTTGGAAAGAATTACGTGCTTTATTTTAACGAAAAAAAGAATAGACTTGCTAAAAAGGTCCCTTGAATTTAACACGTGGAATAATTAAAAAATAAAAATTCCAGCCGTTTATCACTTATAAATTTAACCGTCGCGCATTTCGCCACTCCTAAGGTTTATAAAGAACAAAAAGATCTTTCTAGTAGGAAATTTTTTATTTTGGAGTGAAATAATGATCTATTTTATCAAACGAGCATCTAGACAAAATGAAAAATTATATTTTGTACCCCCCTATACTAATTAAATAATTGATATACATAATACGCGATTACTTTTAAAATATTAATTTAAAATTCGTGAGTATCCCAAAATGTCCGATAAATTAAAGGAATCAGAAGAGAACGGTCAAGAGGAAGATAAAGACAATCAAGCTGAAAAAGCAAACCAAGAACTTTTGAAGGAATTTGATAAAGTGGATACAAAATTCTTGGATAAGGCAAAAGATTCGCGGGACATGATAGATAAGAAACTACGCGATTTCGAAAATAGCATTGAAAAAATGTCAGAAAATGCTCCCGAATTCAAGCCGAACCTTGAAACAGAAGGTCTCTCTGTGGAAGAGGCCCAGAAGCAGGTAAAGGACGCACAAGCATACTTCGATTCTTTATTGAAAAAGATTGATGAGAAAAAAGAATACTTAGAAGCAATGGAAGAAACTATTAGTGCCTTAGAAGAAAGATATGTAAGAAAAACCGAAGAAATCAATACTCTGGAAGATGCTCTTAAAATCACAAAACAAAGCATGGAAAATCTAGAAGAAGAATACAAAGAACTTTTAAAAAACAACGAACAATTGGTAAAGACATATGAAAATAGACAGGTAGATCTCATCGTACTCACGGATGGAATAAAAGAGAAAGTAGCAACTCAGGATGATTTACGACAAAAAATTGCAAAGCTTAACGAAAAAGTCGAGGAAAACAAGACGCTCTTAGAGATGCAAGCGGACGAAACAGCTGCACTCGAAAAGAAGATAAAAAGCCTTCAAGCCGAAAACGAAACTTTGAAAGTTTCTATAGGAAAAAATAAATTCGAATTGGACCATTCCAATCAGGAAATCGAAGCTAAAGAAGACGAAAAAAAATTGCTCAATGAGCAGATACAAAAAAAAGAAGCTCGGATCAAAAAATTAGAGAAAACGCTCAAGGAATACAACGAGGGTTTTCCGGAAATGGAAAAGCAAAAAGAGGCATATGACGAGCTCCTCATAAAATATAAGTTCCAACTTACTGAAAAGCAACAAGAAATGATTAAAATTGAATCAAAAATTCAAGATTTGAACGCTTCACTGGAATCCATAAACGATCAGATCTCATCAAAAGAGGATTTGCTTGAAGTATATGAAAAAAGAATTGATGACTTGAAAAAGGAGATCGATATATCAAATAGTGAATATAACGAACGAGAAAATCGTCTTAGTGCAATCACAGAAAAGCTTGAAGGTTTAAGAGCTGAACACGAAAAGTTAGAAAAATCTAGAGAAATTATCGACGAAAGCATCAGTGATTCAAAAGCCATTTTTCAGAAACTAAAAATTGAGTTAGATGCCCAGGAAAAAGAACTTCGTGATAAAGAAAGCAGGATCCACCGGTTAGAGATGCTTTCCTTAATTTATCGCGCTTCTAAGTTTTTTGGTGGAATTTTAATCGGTGTGGGCATTCTTTTTCTATTATTTGGGATTGGCGCATTATTAAATATCGATTTTGGAAATCCAAATTTGAGTGCAAGCATTTCTGGTGGTTTGTTAATTTTTGGAGCCGTTTTAATCTTAATATCCGGCATTTTTCACCTTGAAAAATCTTGATTTTAATCGAATGCAATTAACACTTTTTTTGATGTAAAGTGAACGAAAATGAGCCCACCTTATCAGAACGGAACTTAAATGTCACACAAGGCATCTTATACGGTATTGGATGCGGAGTTGGAGGTTCAATATTCATCCTTCTTGGTTCCGCAATTGGATCTGCGGGACCCGGCGTTTTAATAAGCTTAATCTTGTGTGGTATCTTAATTTTATTTACTGCATTAAATTATTCAGAGCTATCGACGAGTCTTCCGATATCTGGAGGTAGTTATTCCCTCGGTAAGGAAGCTTTAGGTGGTTTTTTAGCATTTGTTATAGGATTTTTTCTCTGGATCGCTAACATTACAACAATCACATTTTCTGGTCTTGCTTTATCAACTATATTTTTTCAAGTCTTTTTACCCGATCTTGCTCCTGAAATCGTTCCTATAGCTGTAATTGCTATCATATTTACTACTCTATTCGTCTTTAGAACTCAGATGATGGCAATTAAAACACTCATACGACTCACAATTATATTATTGTCTTTATTTCTTGTATTTGCCATTGTTGGATTATTCGTATCCCCCATGACAAATAATGCTAATTATAATCCCGATTATCTATTGTCCACCATTCCTGTATTAGGTGTGATACAATCGTTTTCCGTTTTATTTGTTTGTTTTACTTCCATGACTTCGAATATTGCGTACTTGAGTAAAGATCTTAAAAATCCGTCAAGATCGATTCCAAAAGTCAATATTTATACGATACTAATCACCCTAGGGATTTATTTATTAATAACAATTTCCGTACTCGTAAATATTGGTGGATCGTCTTCGAAATATGGAGATTCTCCCATCCTTTTGGCAGAAATATTACTTGATATTGTTGGTCCATTCGGATTTTATTTAATGGGTATCGGAGCCATAATATCCACCTTAATCGCCATGAATGCGGCAATGGGTTCGGCCGTAAGCATCTTTACCGCCCTTGCGAGGGATAATTATGTTCCAAAGCAATTTATAAAAGTAAATAAAAAAACGGGAGTCCCTGTCCGCTCTCTTTTTATTACAAGCTTAATAGCTGTTTTGTTTGCTATTTTTATAGATATAAAAATCGCAGCCCAGATGACGAGTTTTATTTATTTCTTTGGTTTGGCATTTGTTAATTTCGCAGCGGTTAGGTTGAGATATAAGAGAAAAGAGCTCGATCGCCCTTATAAAGCGCCTTTTTTTCCTTACTTACCCATCATTGTTGGAATTTTTTGCTTAATTTTTGCCTTTGGTCTCTCTATTAATGCTGTCGTTCTTGGAATTATTATTGCTATAATCTGTATTAGTATTTATCTTCTCATATTTGCAGATCGACCGTCTATTATATTAACGCTTGCAGGAATTAAGTGTTTTAGCGTTATTTTATTAAGCGCCTTAATTTGGATCGTTAATAATTTAGGAATTGTAAGCTCAACAATACCAGGGATGGCACAGGGATTTACTTATATTTTAATGAGAATAGTAATTGCGTTTGGCGTTTTCGCAATTATCACGGTAATATTAGACATCGTCCCATTAAGAGAATTCGTTTACTTTTTTGCGAAAAAGATAGATAAAAAAAGCATTGCAATTAATCTTGGACGATCTGCTATTGTGACTTTAGACGATTCAAAGCGCAAGATAATCCATAGGATAAATGTGATTATTGGAGTATTACAGATGATAGCTTCGATTTTTATTTTTTCAGTTATCATTCCATTAATATCTCTAAATATAGTTTCAATTGAAAGCATAAACATCTCTGGTGCAATAATACCCCAAGGTACAAGTGAATTCATATTTTTATCAGTTTTGATTCTTTTTGGAACATGTCTTTTCTTGAGTGGTTTGATATTCACATATTTAAGAATTGAAGAACGATCCTTAGGAATTTAAGGATTCAAGATATTCAACTACAAATTACCATAATAGTAAAAAATGATAAAACAAAGATCAAATTTTCACATTCATTCTAATTTTAGCGACGGAAAGAATTCAATCGCAGAGATCACGCGTGCGGCGTTAGAATTAAGAATGAATTTTATTGCGATTACGGATCATTTTTCCAATTCTTGGAAAGCTAAAGTGATTCGAACTATATATTCAATAGATTCCCTATGCAATTATGTTGATGCATTAAATCGCTGTCAAGAATATTTAATTAAGATTGATAGCAAATTGGTTCTTTTAAAAGGATTGGAAGTAGATCTATATAGTTCAGACGATTTTATAGAAAGGAATATAGAACCCAAATATTTTAATATTATTTTATTTGAATATTTAGAATCTATAGAAGGTATATCTTTCTTAGAAAAGCTCCTCGATTCTTGGAGATACGAGAGAAATTTAAAGCAATTACCATTAATTGGGTTGGCTCATTTCGATCCTTCAGTTTTTTTTAGAGACGACCTAAATATTTTAGTAGAATTTTTATCAAATTATAACATATTCTACGAGTTTAACGAATCTTATCCTGCTTTTTTTTCAAAAAAATACGAGGATTTTTTTGCAAAAATTAGGAAGGAAAACATTCCAATATCAATCGGCTGCGACTCACATGATATTAATACATTATATAATGTTAAAATAGCGGAGAATGCAATTCAAAATTATGCTCTCTCTCATAATTACGATAATTTTATCGAATCACTCAACAAGCACCAAAAAGAATGCGATTGAATGAGTGCATATCTTTTTAAACTTAAAATTCTTACATATCGTATGAATCTTGAGGAGAAAATTGAGCTCGCAGTTGATTGGATCGTGGATTCAAATCATTTCGTTATTTTTACTGGAGCGGGAGTCTCCACTGATAGTGGATTACCAGATTATCGAGGACCTGACGGTGTTTGGACAAGGAGAGATAAGGGCCTCCCTCCCAAACCCTTGAGCGTACCTTGGGATCAAGTAAAGCCTAATCAAGCTCATTATTTGATAGTTGATTTATTGAATATGGGAAAGCTTGAATTCTTAATTTCTCAAAATGTCGACGGATTACATGTGAAATCGGGCATTCCTTTCGATAAAATCGCAGAATTACACGGTAACATGTATTTCTTGAAGTGTTTGAATTGCGGAACCAAGATGACTTTTGAAGAAGCAGGATGGGATAAAAAAAAATGGGGGAATGGATATCGAACGGATAAAATCAGAGAGGGCCAACCAAGATGCCCAAAATGTAGCGGTAGAATCATATCGAGCATTATTAATTTTGGAGACCCAATGCCCGAAGAGGAGATGGTCAAGGCAGCAGCACATTCAGAGGTTGCAGATGTTTTTTTTGTTATTGGATCATCGCTGGTTGTTTCTCCCGCAAATTCGTTCCCAATGATTGCAAAAAGAAACAACGCCAAGTTAATCGTATTAAACGACGGAGAAGTTCCTGTAGAAAAGTTCGTTGACATCCGATTTCACGATAGAATCGAAGATATTCTTCCCATAATCGTATCTAAGGTTAAATCTAAAATAATATAATAAATTACTTAAGAATTCATTTTTTTAGTATAAGCAAGACATTTCGAACTTAAATATTTTCAAAAGAATCATAATAATTGTAAATAATTATATTTTTTCTGAATTTGGTTTAATACCATAAGCACGCTTCGATTTTGAAAAACTCATATTGCAAAAAGTACCCCTATTCTTTTAAATAGCACTCTGTTTGTAAGATATTTATCTTTAAAATTTATAAAAAAAATGAAAATTAAAGTGGTAAATTCAATGGGATTTAAGGATAAATTAAAACAAGCTGCAGGAGGAGCTCTTGGGAATATTACTAATGAAGTTAAGGATAAAGCCCAAGGAGCTATTGATAGCGCAAAAGATGCGCTGGAAAGCGGATTAGAAGCCGTTGAGGACGCTTTTCTTAACTTCGACTTCTTGAAGAATATGAAAGAGATTGCCGTAGGTACGGGTGCTGCAAGTGTAGCCCATACCGTATTAAGTTTGGGCTCTGTAAACGAAAATTATGATCTTTACCTTAATACTTTAAGCAAACAATTGTGGATAGGAGGTAAAGTAGGGGACCATAATTATTTAGAGCGAAGAGTCGATTCGTGGTGGAAAACCATGAAGGGTAGAAAATATATTTTCAATCCAGAAGAAACAGCAAAAGTTAAGGATAATTCTGATACCGAGGTAAAATTATTTTTTAAAGCAGATGATGGCGCTTCCGTAAAAAATAAGCCAATTACGCTTATCAAGGAAGATGGTAAATGGAAAGTATTAAGCCTTACAGCTTGAATGAAAAAAACAATTGTAGTTTGAAATGGTGAAAGTATTTATTTTTTTTTAATTCTTTATTTAATTTTTCCATAGATATCTTTTTCTCTATCTAATTCCTTGAGTAGCTTTCTTCCTTCTTTATTAGATAAAGAAAGGTTCATCTCGCTTTTCCTGCTTAATGATCCCGTGAATATGGGTTCTTCCTCGATGTATACAACGATATTCTGACTGGCATACATGGGTGGCGCTTTAATTATGATTTTATTTGATTTAACAGAAAGATCCAGCTCTATCTTATGCTTTTTTGATTTCCGTTCCTTTTGATATCCTTTTCGGGCTCTATCTCTTGGGACAAACTTTGAATCCACAGGAGCAATTGGATAAATAACGATGTCTTGCCCAAAAGAATATATTTCGTAAGTAAGTTTTCCCGTCATGTAATCTCTGACCTCTACAACTGGTCTTGCAAGGTCTTTATCTTGAAATCCAGAAGGAACTTTAACAGTCATTTTAAGAACGAGAACAGTGGCAACTCTCCCACCCTCAATAAAAATGATCGTATCAATTATAGAAGGAAGCATCCCAAGTTCCACGCGCCCAATAAAACGCTGTATTGCATCAATAGCAGAAGAACTATGTACAACTCCGACCATACCGGTTCCAGAAAGTCTAAAGTCGCTATAAATTTCAAAGTCCTTAGTTGTACGAACTTCATCGAATATGGTAAAGTCTGGTCGGACTAAAAGCAATATATCAGCAGAATTCTCCAAATTCCCTTCTAGCTTGGTGTATTGCGTAATTTCAGGTCTAACTTGCAAGTCTCTGACGCTTTCAAGAGTTTTTACGACTTTATCGTGCTCTAAATAATAATTTGCTAAAGCAGCAGAGAAGGTAGATTTTCCCGCACCAGGAGCGCCTGCCACGAGGATTCCTTCGGCGGTTTCCAGCCTTTCCATGAGAGTTCTATTAAGAGCATAATCGGAAATGCTCAGGTTCACGAGAGGTCTAACTGCCGTAATCTCAACATCGTTGGAAAATGGTGGTCTAGTTATTACAATCCGAAATTCGCGGAGTTGTACTACAACGGCACCTTCTTTTTCGATTTCCATAAAAGAATGTTCATCTTCCCTTACATTTTCAATAATTTCAAGAGCTATTTCTTCTATCAATTTTGAGCTAATTGGTTCGTCTAAAACCTGTTCTAAGTGCCAATCACCAGGTCCGCCTTTTTTGGCGTGAGGTGGGAGATTTCGCTTAAGGTGAACACTCATTGTCTTATCGTCAAAGTAATCTAATAATTTTAAAGACAAGGGTTCTAAAACCTTGGTTTCCTTCTTCTCCCATGCAAACATAACCTCTAAGCCTTCAAAAATACCAACATCTCCTTGAATTCGATCCGCGGTTATTAGGATGGCTTCGTTTTCAAGAGCAGATTTTCGAATGAGAGCGTCAAGTTCTCCCCCAGGACTCATCTTGATTTCTTCCCTTGTAGGACGATTTCCAACGATTTTTAAAATAATTTCGCCCTTGTCATGCCACTCTCTCAACTGTTTCAGCACATTAAGACCGTAAAAACCGATCTCTTTTTGAATATTCGTGCGATACTCTATTTCGGCAACAACAATATTTGAAATAAAGATTTGGGGCTTTTCTCCTAAATCTCCATCTTCTATTAGGTTTAAAATTTGACCGTTAAAAATAATTGATGTATCGCATACAAATTTATCTGTCATTTTAAAGCTCTATATTCTCTAATTTGTTCATAATTTGAAATTTTTTTACGCTATAATATATTGGCTTGCTTAACCTGTCTACTGTTGCTACAATAAGGTCTTTTCGGGAGCTCATTGCAACTCGAGATATTTTGTCTAAATCTTTCAATTCGATTGGATCACCCTCAAAAACGGGATATATCAAGAATTTTGCGGAATCTTTTTCAATATTCGCACCTCTCTTGAAAACTCCAAAATCGATTCCTTCTCCGTATCCAGTTCTAACCACATAGCCTCTTTTCCTCAAGTCCATATAAATTATATATTTTTGCCAGAGTCTTTCGTCGTAGCGAGTGAAATATTCCAATATGTTTTCAAAATCAAAAAGATCGCTATCTTTATCGTTATTTTTCCACAAAAGAATTCGTTTACGCTCGATTAATAATAATGTTTCAATAGGATCTAATATTAGTTCCTCATCTGGTTGGCCCTCGTTTTGAATGTTCCCAATATAGGAAGCATTATAAAAATCCTCTATACCCTCCTTGTTAGAAATAATAACCTTGTCTTCTTTTATGACGCCTTCGAATTGAAGCTTTTCCAGCTTTTCAGGTGATTTATCTGACATTTCTAATAATTTATCATCGCGACTCCCTAAAGAACTTAACGATATCGAATAGGAAAAATGAAAGTTTAATTTGTCTTAATTCATTTTATCTAATCACCATGAGTGATTTTTTGGAACAGCTCAAGCTAGAGACTAAAGGAGCAACTAAGGTCGCTTTCGTTGGAATAGGCGAAGAAAAAATGACTGACGATGCCGTTGGACCCTATATTATTACCCAGCTTTTAAACTTAAAAAACGATCGCTTCTTTTTTATGAATGCTGGTGTTGACCTAATGGCCCGGATGGACGAGATTGTAACCTTTAATCCGTCACATTTAATATTAATAGACGCGTGTACTTATAACGGCCCCCCAGGAACTGTTGTCATCTTGAAGAGAAGTAATATGCAAGAATACATCCCCATATCATCCCATACAATCCCAGTTCATATTGTTGTAGATTTGATTTTTGAGAAGCTTCCATTACTAAAAATTTTTATGATTGGAATTGTTCCCGAAAGCCTTGATGGTTTTGTAGAGCTTGAGCTTTTCAAGAAAGGAGAAATTTCGATAGAGGAATTGAACGAAAACGAGGATTTACCTTTCTGGGACATAAAACTTACCAAAACTATTGAAAAAGTTGCTGATGAT
>JAEOUI010000277.1 GCA_016839425.1 Promethearchaeota archaeon | reverse complement strand
TTTCTTTTGTTTGACTTTTTTAGGATCGATTTTTGATTCGGTTCCCGCCAAATCCTTAACAAGTTGCATTAAAGGCGTTAAATCAAAAACTAGAAGGATGGTCGACTGTGATGGCTGTTTTATATGACTAAAGATACCACAAACAACCTCGTTTTTTCCACCAAATTGCTTGTGGAGGTCTTGGAACGATATTATACCCACATCTGTTAAATCTACATCGATTCTCTTGTTTATCAACCTTGACAACGCCGTGATTGCGTTTCCTGATCCAATATTTCCGATTTCTTTTAGGGCATCTTGCTGATTTTTTGTAAGTTTGATATATCCTTCTTCTGAGGGGATTTCTACTTTTGTTTTTGCCTTAGTAGGTTTTGTAGGAATACTAGCGGCCTTAACTTGAGTTGGTGTTTTCGACTTGACTGTCTTTGTCAAGTCAATATCAGCCACGATTTGAGGTCCTTGGGCCTCGATTTTTGGTAAAGGTGCTGGTATGAACCTTTCTTTTCTGACTTTTGAAACTTCCGCAGCTTCGTGAAATTCTCCTAATTTTGTAAATATCGCTTCAAGATCAAGAACGACGCATGTTTGGTTTTCATAGGTGCCAATAAACTTGATAAATTTCCAATCAATTTCAGTTTTAATTATTGAAGATTGAGATTCGAATATGGTGTTAGGCATTTTTTTTATCGATTCAACAGAATCAACCAAAAATCCGAGGTTTAAGGCTTTATATTCCAATAAAACTATACGAGAATCCTCATCAATCTTAAACTGATCTCTATAATCGGGATGAAGTATATGGGTCAAGGAGATGATCGTATAAATATCTCCACGAACATCAATTATGCCGACAATGTGATCCTCTGCTAAAGGGATAGGAACTATGGTCATTTCTGGAACTTGAATCTCTTTTACTTCTTCCATTTCAAGATAGAAAATTTCGTCGTTTAACTTGATCTCAACGAGAGTCAAATATTTTACGAGATCTGATTCAGTCATTTTTTTTAACCTCTATTGTATGATTTTTAAATATTTTTTTTTAGCATGATGCCTTTCCACATGATTTCGCTTTCTGATTCGTCGTGGGCGTATTCTGAGAAAAAGCCTGGCTTTTTAACGATAGTAACTTGACCTCCCTCGATATTTTGGTATATGTAATCTAAAAGATCGTCCATATTGGTAAAATTAAAACCTGCAATGTTTAAATCGGTATTTTCGACCATTAATAAATCAATACCGTTATATGGCCTCTTGTCATCAATAAATTCAACCCATAACTCTGGAAGAATTTCCTTTTTATCGATCTTTATTGGAATATCTATGGGGATGTTTCTATAAGTTTTATTCGGAGCAATTATGATGCGATTGGGAATTTTTTTTTTTTCCTTTGAAAATTTATCAATACCTGACAATAGAGCCTCGAAATCTTTTTTCTCAAGGACTTCAAAGCATGTAATAAAGATGGTTTGCTTATCTCGAGTCTCAACGATCAAGTCAACATTTTCGCCCTTACTGTTCTTATTAACCTGTACAGAGTTAACACTAAAATCCCTTATATATTTTAAATTTTGATAAAATCTCCATTTAACTGCATTTCTAGTGTTTATCTCCTTACTCACAAAGACTTTATAAAGGAGTTGAAGCTTATCTTCCTTTAATTTTGATATATTTGCTTGATCGTTCTTTTGCTTGTCAAAACTAACAAATTCTTCTTTGCCTTTTCCTTCAAGATCTTCTAAAAGGGTATCAAGCTCAAATTGAGTAAGTTTAGGGGCGATATAGTCTATTAAATAGGCCAATCGTTTTTGTGATTTATCTTGTAATGTGTTATAATATTGAATGCTCATTTTTTTCACTTTTCCTCTATATTTTTTAACCGTAGAAGTACGATTCTAATTCTGATGCTTTTATTTCCTTTCCAGATATGTTCTTCAAGTAGTACATAATTTCTTGCTCTTGATATGGAAGGATGCTTTTGATGGTATAGGATATCGTGTTGGTACCCTCAGCCTTGTTTTTAGTGATTTTATGTTCCATGCTTGAAGTAATGAGTTCGAAAGATTCTGGAAAGGTATCAACAATATCTAAGTTTTCTAACTCCACATTAGATTTGTTTTTAACCATTATGACGATTGCAAATTCCTCGTGTGTTCTACCGGGATATATCTCCTTTCCAATAGATGCTTTACGACGCTTATGTGCGATTTTAAGGGAGGGGGCCTCTTTTTCCTTAGATATCCTTTCTTCTTTCACATAAAATACTTTCAAGGCTGCTTGACCTTCGAATTTATAATCTTTTAGATCTGCTTGATCCTTAAACTTATGATAGAACGATTTTACTTCAAGTGGGAATTGATAATCTTTCTTATTATCGGGAGATATGGCTTTAAAAGCATACTTCAATTCAATAAAATCGTTTGTGCCTATTGCTGTTTTGAGTTCGCTCTTGTTGGAGATCTCTATCGTGTGAGACACTTTTGGATCCTCGTTTGCTGGCTCAATTTTTAAGTTAAAGTCTTCTGAATTCATTGCACCCACTTGGTTAGAGAATGCATATTCGGATATGTTTTTTGGAGGAAGAAAATCTTCTGGGACATTTTCTTTAATTAAGATTCCTTTTACAGGAATAGTGCCCATATTCTCCATTTTTATTGAAGTATGAATGATGGATTCTTCAAACGATTTAATTTCTTTTTCTGAAATCTCTTTAGTAATTCGTAAACCAACAATATTAAAGATTTCGTCGTCAATACGAGCCACGACTTCTGTATTTTCGTCTTTTTTATATGCAATAGAATATTCAATTTTTCTAGAAAACCTCGGCTCTTCTTCGCTGTCAAGCTGCCAAGATTTAGAAACATAATCATCTCCCGTTTTGAGGTCCTCTTGGAATGACGATGAATCAAGCTCTAAATATGTATTTTCTTTAGCCTTGTCAGTAATTTGAATTGAATTGAGTCTTATTGGAAAATTGCTCTTATTTGTAAATCTAAGCGAACAATTCCACTTATTCGGCGATTCGTCAATTTCTGCTTTTTCAATCAGGTGAAGAGCGTGCGAATAAGCCGAAAACTTATTAATCTTGGTACCAGATATCATGTGGTTGCTAATTGCATAAGATAAATCGATCTTTCCCGTCCTCACATTCTCTTTGGTTCTTGGATTGATCTTACAATTAATAACTAATTGCTTGGTTTCTCCAGCCCTAATTTCGTTTATAAACCAATCCACGGTGTTTCCACTTACTTTAACGCTTTTATCGGTTGTATTATGCTCAAACTTTAGTCCGTAAAAGCTTTTTGATAGTTCTTTTCTCAAGTTAATGTTCGTAAGTAATAATCGAGATGTATTTTTAGCAGTAAGCCTAAATATCACGGTGTTTTCTTTACCATACATCAAGTAAAAATTTAGGTTTTCAGAATTACTTTCATCTGCAAAAACTCGACCTTCTTCGTCTAATATTTCAATTTTTTCTTTAAAGTTTAAGACTTGCTTGATTTGCTCTCCATTAATAATATTATACTTGATGTTCCTGCTAGTTTTTGGTTCAAATATACCGAGATTCATTTCATTTTCAGTATCAAAGCTGGTGTATTCTGAACCAGAAAAGTTAATTTGTGCGTCCCAAATTCTATCTTTCGTTGAGTTATTTGTTATAAGGATGTTTCCATATCCTTCAAGTGATTGAATAGAACCGTCGTGATTTAAGTGATATTCTAATAGTTCTTCGTTTTCAATAATAACTTCTGAAATAGTCGCAGAAAGTTCGGTGCTAACTCGTGTTTTTTTTTCTTCGAGTATTTCTTCTTTGACTATCTCTCCTACAATATTTATTGGTATGCCAATAAAACTTGGTCCTTGCTTTATTTTCAATTCCGTTAAAGTAATATTTTTAAAACCCATTTTGTTCCCTCTTTATTTGAATTTTTATTGTATGCTGGTTAATTTTGTAAATTTATCAGGAGTGATATTTGTATCAATTATGCTTAAAACATCCAATACGAGACAGATAGATCCATCTGACATTATTGTCGATCCTAAAATATCGTAAAAATCGGAAAAATTAAACTTAAAAGGTTTTACGACTAAGTTCATTTGTTGGAGTATCTCGTCTATGACAAAGACGGCAGAAACTTGCTCGTCCTTTTTGATCCATACTGCAGTTTTTGAACTTCCGTTATTTTCCACTTGTTTATTGGAAATGCCTAAATACTCGTTTAAATAGATAATGGGTATCAAATCGTTTTCAATCTTGAAGTAATCCTCGTCCCCCATACTTTCGACAAGTCCACGATCATATAAATAAATTTGATTGATATTTTCCGTAGGTATTGCAAAGAGATCACCTGCGACTTTAATCAGTTGTGCGTTTAGTATGGCTCTTGTAAATGGTACTACTAAGGTGAAGGTTGATCCTTTATCCATCTCTGATTGAATCGTGAATGACCCTCCTAGCTGTTTCATTTTATCAGCAACTATCGCCAAGCCCATCCCTCGTCCAGATATTTGATCGGCATCCGAAAGAATTGAAAATCCTGGCAAGAGGATCATCGTATTCAATTCTTCAATCGTAAGCTTTTCAGCGTCTTCCTTGGAATAGATCTTCTTTTCGACGATCTTTTCCTTGATCTTTAAGTACTTAATTCCTCCTCCATCGTCAATAACTTGTATATAGATGAGGCCCGCCCTTCTTGAAGTGGCGAGAGTAAGTGATCCGGATTCGTCCTTTCCCTTTTTCTTTCTTTCAGCAGGCGTTTCAAGTCCATGATAAATAGCATTTCTAAGAAGATGAATCAGAGGACTATTAATTTCCTCTAATATTTTTCTATCTATCTCAACATTCGTACCCTCGAGTATGAAATCAACTTTCTTTTTCTGTTCTCTTGCGACATCTCTTACGAGTCTACGGTATTTTCTGAAGGTTGATTCAACCCTTACTAATTTCAATTTGAATATAATTTCTTGAACTTCCAAAAATGGTTTATCAAGTTCGTCAAAAAGACGGTTTATATCTATTAAACCTCTTTCTTTTAAGATTTGGTTAATTTGATTTTTTAATATAACTATTTCTCCAAAATAATTCATCAAGTTTTCCAATACATTGATGTCGACTTTAACGCTGGCAATTTTTTCCGTATCTTCTTTAAATGTTTCTACAATCTTTGTTGTCGATTCTAAGCTAGATTTGGCTCTAACTTGTGATGCACTTGCTGAACTAAGTGTCGCAACTTGTTTTTTTCTCTCTTCATGCCAATTTGGAATGTCCTTGCCAAATATTGACTCAACATCCTTATTTGGGAGCTCTGAAACTACTTTATTCTCTATTTCGAGTATTTCGTCTATAATTTTCATTATATCTGAGTCGCTCTTTTGAGATAAAAAGAACAATTCAAAATCTACGTTAAATTCGCCGGATTCCAAGATTTCAGGATAAGGTTTACTAAAAAATATCTTACCTGCTTCATTTAAAGCTCTTGAAATGATGAATAATCTTACCTTCTTAAAGACGCAAGTTGGTTGGAGCCTGATGTAAATCCGATAAAACTTATTTTTCTTGTCAGCAAGTAATTTTTTAACATCTGAAGAAGGAAGAACGCTAGTAATTGACATGTCTGATTCGCGTCCACCACTTTCAAATTCGTCAAAACTCTCTTTTATTGAACTAAGAATCTTTTCGTCAATATCGCTTAAATCGCCCTTTTTTACTCGTTTCAAGATAGATCTCAAAAGATCGAGGCTATCAAATAAAAGTCCAATGAAATTGTCTTGTTGATTCCCTGCAATCTCTTCCTCTTTTGTTTTGTCTAAGAACGACTCAAAGACATGGCAAAATTTTGACGCCTTGTCCAAACCCGCCATTGCTGTAAGACCTTTTAGAGTATGAAATGCAAAATAAAGCTCTTGTTTCGGTTTTGTTTCGTTTGGATTCTTCTCTAATTTGAATATTTCGTCCTCTACTTTTTGGATGAGGTCTTCGGCTTCGCTTATGAACAATTTGATATCGTCTTTAGATATTGACAATTTATCACCATTTCAATTCTATTTATTTAAGCTTTTTTCCCTAGTATTCTTTCAAGAACTTCTAGGATTTGTTCTGTCTTAAACGGCTTTTGGAT
>JAEOUI010000276.1 GCA_016839425.1 Promethearchaeota archaeon | reverse complement strand
TGTCTTAAAAAGATTACACCAATGGAACATTCTCTAGCTTTTCTTCTTAGAAGTTGGTCGTTAGTTGCTAAAAAGATGCCAGCATTTTTTTCTTTCAATTCAACAGCTTTTCGAACGAGGAAATCGTCTGTTAATTCGTCAATATTCTTTTCATCATCGTCAATGACAATATCATATTTTTTCGACATTTTTTCTAGATAAGATAGTCCTGCTCGTAATTGAGACTGAAACTTCGTTGCTCGAGGTTCTCTTGTCTTTTTAGCCTCTAATTCTCGAAAAATTTGTTTAAAAACGATAAATTTTATTTTTCCCTCGAGTTTGATAGTAATTTCATTTAAATAGTCTATCTTGAATTGAAAGGGAAGTAAAATGAAATTAGAGTCGATAACAACGAGATTATTTCCAGGATTTATTTTGAAGTTCAAAAAACTTGCCGTTCTAATATTTTTCTTGTTAACTTGTCGAAAGCTTCTTGGACATTATTACCCGATTTGCTGGATATCTTGATGTAATCAAATAAATTAAAAGCTTCCTTAAAAGATTGTGCATAATCATCGTCCACCATGATTTCATCAACCAAATCTAGCTTCGTACCAACAAATAACACGGGAAGGTCAGGGTCTCCCTTTCGAACGATTTCAATCCATTGTTCAAGGTTATCCAGTGTGATTGGGCGAGTGAGATCAAACATGAGTAAGGCTCCTTTCGCACCTAAAACATAACTTTCTAAGAGGAAACGAAACCGTTCTTGTCCTCCAAAATCCCAAAGCTGAAGGGTTGCTGCGTTTCCATCGACCTCCGTTTCTTTTAAAAAAAATTCGACTCCGATCGTCATTTTCGTTTCTGCGCTGAACTTGCCTTCGACGTATCGATGAAGAAGGGTCGTTTTTCCAACGCCACCTTCCCCTGCCGTTAGTATCTTCAGAATGAATTTTTTTGGCATGGTCTTGCTCGTAATTTGTTGTTGATCTTTATTTTAAATATAAGATAATAGATTATTATTGTAAATATTGCTTAAAAAATTTTTATATCCTTTTCATCAAGATATTAAAACTTTTATATTAATTTATTTCTTTAAAATACATTATTTTTTTTATATTCTTTTTATTTCCGTTTCTGTTGTTAATACACTAGAAATCTTAATTTTTCGTTATAAATATTTCCTTAACCAAAATTGTACTCTTCAATAGAACATTCATTAATTTTAGGTATGATTCTTGGATAATTAAATTAAGTATCTTTGTATATTTTTATCTCCTAATACCTATACACCTATGTAAATATAATTGATTCTGAAGATAATATTTTCATGAAAAGTATTTTCTCTCTCTTAACTAAGGATATTCTTTAAAATATCGTTTTATAATAAAAATACCAATAACAATTATCACCATCATTATGAAGGAAACACCAAAAAATGTAATCCCTTCATCTCCATAAACACCAACCATTGAATTACCGATATTATTTGCACTTGTAGTGAATGATTGAAATAAAACTCCCCACCAGATAGTTCTCGTGGCATTTCGAAACCAGTTCATTATGGAACGCATTCCCATATAAACACATACTTGAAGAAATATCGAGAGTGGTGAAAGATAGGGCTTAGGATCTTCAACTATGAAGAGGGTTAGTGGAAGATGCCATAGTACATACACGATGCCAATCAAGAAATCCTTCTTTTTTTGACTAAAGGGTAGGAAATCATTTAAATACCCTGAAAACGCACTTTCCTCCATAGGATCGGTGATTAAGAATACAGGTAACATAATATAATATTGAAATGCTGTATAGTCCACATTTTTTCCATAAAATTGAACACCTACCCACGCAGGAAAAGTGATACCAAAAATTATTAATAAAAGTAAAAAGCATATCAGAACTCGTTTTTGTTGTTTTGTATTAGAAATTGCCACGAATCCTATGTTTCTAAGAGATTTATTCTCGTGTTTTAGTAAAATTAGAACAAATCCAAAATTGAAAGCAACACAGATAACTGTCATGAAACTTCTAATAGCAGTAATTCTTGGTAGTACTTCATTGAGAATTAAGCACCCAGACCACATTAAAAATAAGACAAGAAAAATAAGAATGAGACAATTCCTTAAATTTTTTTGTTTATTAATTGAATTGATTTCAGTATCAGGTTCAAGATTATGCATCGATTAATTGAATTTATTCTCTTTTAGTATTAATTTAAGGGGAATGATTTATTCAATAAAATAATTTTCAAAGTTAATATAAATGAATTTAAATTCCTGATTAATATAATTACAAAAATTCTTTTATGCGTGTTTAGCTTATATGTTATTTAAAAAAAAAGATCATTTATTATTGGTTATGAATATGAAGAAAAAAATTCCCACAGAAGAAGAACTAAATAATTTAGAAGTAAAAAAATGGGGTATCTGGACCAAGGAAGAAAGCGTTTTTCCGTGGTCGTATGACGAAACCGAGACTTGTTATATATTAGAAGGTGAGGTAGAGGTCGTGGACTCGCAGACCGGTGAAAAATTAGAGTTTCAAAAGGGCGATCTCGTACAATTTCCAAAAGGCTTGGAATGTGAATGGAAAGTAAAAAAACCAGTGAGAAAGCACTACTATTTTGGAAATTTGGATATTTAAGAATCTATTTTTTTTCTTCTATTTCTTGCTTTTCAGGCAGCTTTGCCCTATTTAACTTGGTTAACGTGTCTTTTATGGCCTTTACTTCTGCCCGAGTCGATATTTTAGATCCCTGCATTTTTTCCAAAAGTTCCTTTTCTATGGCTCCTTTCTCGAGAAGTTGGTTGAATTTCTCAACTACATCGCCTCGATAAAAGATGTATTGCTTGTTTAGAAAAATTATTAACCATTGTTTATATTCTTGCTTTTCCGAAAGTTTAAACATTCTTTCTTGAACTTTTTGTAGTGGTTTGTTTAGCTTTCGAGCAATTTGTTTGTCTTCAATTCGATCGAATGTTTGGACAAATTTCATCAAGCGAGATTTATTAACCAAGGGAGGAATAAATGAAATGATGTATATTATAATGGTGAATACTGTCAACCAAATCGCTGCTGTAGCGTTATAAAACGCAATTATAATTATTGCGAGTATTAATAAAAGAACCCACTGGCGACCAATAGATTTAAAAAAAACGACATATTTTTTTGGCACGATTCTTCACTTGAAAAATTTTTTGTATGGTTTTATGATATAATTAATAACATAAAAAAATTATTAGGGTTTTGAAAGTTAGGCGCAACAAAAACATTTCTAAAACTAAAAGGTCATGTCAAAAGAAAAAAAGATAAAATTTAATTATTAGCAAATATTTGAAATATCAATTAATACACGATATTAATTAGAATAGATAGATACGCTTAATAGCGTTTCGCTATAGCACTGGAAACATTCCGAACCTGGAAGTTAAACCTATTTGCGTTTATTATAGTACTGTGATTGCGATTCATGGGAAAAATAAAGCTGTGGACTCGTCCACGGTCATAGTAAATAGGGCAAATACCCAGAATTGTTGTGTATTTATCTATAACTACTTTTAATTAAAGAAAAAATTCTTATATCAGAATACTTGATTAACAAATAAGAGCTTTTCAAAAACTGCTAAAAATTTTATATCTTTTTAATTTAAAACAAATTGGATAGGATTAAGCAAAATCTTATTATTATTGATTAATTTAATTAATCAAAGATTCTTAAATAAATTTGACACTTAGACTTGTTTTAAGTCTTTTTATTAACAAAACATTATATATTTCTGAAAATGGCTTTTAAATTAGAAGATGTAAGTGGTATTGGAAAAACAACAGCAGATCGATTGCGATCTGCAGGAATTGACGAAGTTGAAAAATTAGCTGCTATTAGCGTTGATGAATTAATTTCCATCAAAGGATTTAGCGAGTCCAAGGCGAATTCTCTGATAGAAAACGCAAAAAAGTTAATTAAAAGTTCAGGAATACAACCTGATTCAGAAGATTTAAAAACCAAAAAAGAAAAAAATCCTATTTCATCAATCAAAACCAAAGAAGAGGATAATTCTATAAAAACACCAAAATCTGTTGCCAAGCCTGGTACAAGGATTCCCTTTAAGGACTCAATTAAAAAACAAGCTGAATGCAATATCGGTCTTGTAGGGCATGTTGATCACGGAAAAACTACTTTAGTAAAAGCATTGACTGGTGACTGGACTGATAGGCATTCAGAAGAACAAGAAAGAGGAATTTCCATAAAATTAGGATATTCAGATGCTACTATCTTGTATTGTCCTTCCTGTAATCAATACTTAACATTATATATGGTAGAAGTTGATCGCCAGAAGGGACAATCTCGGTCTACTTGTGCAAAATGCGGGAATGAATTAGAATTCAAGCGCAACATATCCTTTGTTGACGCTCCAGGTCACGAAATCTTAATGGCTACCATGCTTAGCGGGGCTTCGCTAATGGATGGAGCGTGTTTATTAATTGCCGCAGATGAGGTTTGTCCTCAACCACAAACGAGAGAACATCTAGCAGCACTAAATATCGCCGGTATAGAAAGAATTATTATCATTCAAAACAAGATTGACGCTGTTACAAGAGAAAAAGCTATTGAAAACTACAAACAGATAAAAGAATTCGTAAAAGGAACCGTGGCAGAAGGCGCACCAATTATACCCATCTCAGCGGTTTTTGGAGCAAATCTTAACATTATTGTCCAAGCATTTGAGGAAATTATACCCACTCCAAAACTTAACGAAAACGAGGCGTTTGAGTTTTTAGTTGCCCGATCTTTTGATATTAATCGTCCTGGTAAAGCCATCGAAGACCTCAAGGGTGGGGTCATTGGAGGGTCTGTTTTAAAGGGTAAAGTAAAAGTTGGAGATAGAATTGAAATAAAACCAGGATTGCATGTAAATAACGATTATATTCCTATTAGAACGACTGTAGTAAGCATTAGTCAAGGAAAAAACCAATTTGAAGTGGCCAAACCTGGGGGATTGGTAGGGCTTGGGACATTGCTTGATCCTGCTCTTACAAAAGGTGATTCACTCATTGGACAACTCGTTGGAAAGGAAAATTCGCTTCCTGATATCATTTCGGAGATAGAACTCGATGTTCACCTGCTTGATCGAGTCTTAGGCACAGAAAATCAAATTAAAATTCACGAACTCAAGCATAACGAAAAGTTGTTATTAGTCGTTGGAACGGAAAAAACTGCTGGTACCGTTTCAAAGATCATGAAAAATACTTTTGTACTTACATTAAATCCTCCTATATGTCCCGCGGAGAATTTTATTTTTGCAATTTCGCGAATTATAAATAGGCGATATCGTCTTATCGGTTATGGAATTCGTGTTAATGGTCAAATGTAAGGTTCTAATGGCTTTCTCACGAAGAATACGATAAAAAAATTTCCCTAATCTTGCCCTTTACAAGTGTAATTCCCTGCATTTGAAAGATCTTCTGTAATTCTGTAATAACTTTGTCCTCAATATTGCTTTCATTCGTTTGAGCAAGAGTTATTTTTGTTTCAAACAAGGCTAGAAATTCTTCTATTTTTGAAAGAAAATGAAGGATGATTTCAACTTCTTTAATGTTTGAAAATTCCGTTGATTGTTTAATCTCCTTGAATTCGTAAAAAAGCTCGTCCATTATTCGCTTTTTTTCCAAAAATTCAATGAAATTCTCGATATTATCAATGAAAATAACGATCAATCTAAGTAAGTGCTATCCTTTTATTTTTCTTATATAAAATATATCCCATACCAATCAATGCTATACTAAAGATTCCAAAAATAATTAACCAATATGGAAAATGAATGATAGGCGTTGAAATCAAGTTTAAAGTTTTATAAGAATTCACATCGTATGTTCCCTGATGAATACCATATAAGTAAACATCGATCGTATAATATCCATTCGGAACATCTCCAATAAATATTTCTGATCGAATATCCGTAGTTTGTGAAGAGATAGGCTGTGAAGTGTTTTGTGATATGTATGAACCATAAGCTTTTCCACCATAATACACTATAACATTTAATCCAGAAACCGGCATGCCGATATTATCGGTTACTTTCACGCGTAAATTTTGCGTCGGGATGTATTCAATCGAAATTGGACAAATCTCGCCTAAAATCATGAGGGGTAAGGTTACATTCAAACCCCATTTTTCTAGCCAATTTGAAGACTTATAACGAGGATTTTCCTCCCAATCCTCAACACTTGCATTTTTTATACTCACTTCTCTTCCAAATTGGGATGATGCTGAAACATTTTGATTAAATGAAATTGTCCTCTCAAAAAATTTAACATTTTCAACATAAATATCAGATGGTCCTGAGCTAATTGTTGGAAAATAAATTCTTTGTCTAGTATTTCTATTTTCTGTGAGTCTATCAATGCTCCAAAAACCGGTTACTGATTCATAAAACGATATGTTAAAATCCACAGTAAAATCCAATGAGAACGAAAAGATTGAACTTTGATTGACTGGAATAAAGCCAGTACTGAAAGAATCGTCTGGATTCAAATATTTTGAAGTTTGTTTAGAATCTCCGTCAATTTCAAGATCGTAATCCCGAAGTAAATCTTTATTTGGAGGGGAAACGGTCAGGTTTACAGAGATTTTTGACGATCTTATGGTTTCTTCAAGAGAATCATTAAGTTGATATCCGATTATTCTAAAGCGATAGTTATATTGTGTTTCGATTGCTTGTTCTTGTTGGGTTATAATAATATCATTCGTATTTACTTGTTCTAATTCCCAGTTATTCATTGTTAGGTTGTATTCCAATGTCAGATACATCGTCAAGTTTAATTCGTCAATACCATCATAATGTTGTCCATAATCAAAGACGAGAAAATCATCTTCGTTAATATCATAATATAAATCCTCTACTTCTTCGAATCCTACAGTTGAATTTACATGTAAGTTCATAATTCGAGTAGGTGTCAATAGTGATCGATATACTAAATAACCTTCTGGAGATTTTGTTTTATTAAATTCTACATTCACACTTTCGTTTAAGAGAACTGTAATTTGGCTTTTCTCAACTACTTCGTTTGAATCTCCTCTATTTCTATATGCAGGACTCGTCGTGCTAATAAATTCCGTGTCTACATAGGACAAATTAAGAGCACCATTAGAATAATCGTCTATGAGCTCAGGATGCTCGTTACTGGTGTAAAATCCCAAACCTAATTCATTGATTTCCATATCACTTGCACTTACTACTCCCCTTATTTGTTCAGTGTAATCAATTAAAGGTTCGAAATCTTGCGCTGAAAAATCTTGCGTGTTTAGAAACGAACCGTTTAGCGATTGCTTATCTGTGTGTACGGGTAATGCCATTCCAAAAGTCAATACTGTTGTAATGAAAAATGTTAATGTTATAAGAGTGATGATTCTATGGTATCTTGTTTTGTTCATATTTTATCAAACTTTTTTGATATTAATAGCTTGTATTTAAAATTGTATGTATTGATAATTTTGTGTTTATTATATTTTTTATCAATTGCTTTTTTATTGGTAAGTATTTTTCTTATCTTTGAAAATGAGTATTCTTATTAGAATTTATAATAATGCTTTCTCATCATCATAGGGGGCAAATC
The DNA here is from genome assembly GCA_016839425.1 of Promethearchaeota archaeon. Next base: position 273 of record JAEOUI010000276.1, on the reverse strand, counting down.
TTTTTTTAGTATGTAAATACTGTAATTAATATAAAAATAATTTTTACCTCCCTTCTTGATTGATACAAATGAACCAAACCATGGATAAAACATCTTTTCTTGGAGATCTTGATAACGCCGTTGATTTATTCGTCGATGGAAAGTTTGATAAGGTAATAGCAATATCTCATAACGATGCCGATGGAATTAGTAGCTTGCAGATAATGCTCAACCTTCTTGTCAAGCTAGGAATAGAATACGATTATTTCATATACAATCGTTCCATTTCTTGGG
>JAEOUI010000275.1 GCA_016839425.1 Promethearchaeota archaeon | reverse complement strand
TAACAAAGCCAATTCCTAGACGCCTCGCAAGCATCGATTTTGTAAAAGGAATTGCAAACATATTTATCATCATCGCTCATACTTCGGCGGCGTGGCTCGATGAAAATTGGATATTTTTAAACGGGATCGTGTATGCTTTTTTGGATATTTTTGGACCGTCGTTATTCATATTTCTATCGGCCTTGAGCGTCGTTTTCAGCATTAATAGAAAAAAAGGGGTTTTACCAGAGCCTGTAATTAGAAATACTATATTCGCTCGGGGTTTAATGATGTTATTTATCGGCTCATTGATTAATTTCGCCTTGAATGGCGCAGAACTCGATTTTCCATTGAGTTTATGGGGTTGGAATATCATCAGCTTCATTGGACTGTCACAAATCGTCTGTTATTTTACTGTAAAACTAAGTAGGGCAGCTCGAGCAATAATCGGAACAATTATTATTTTTTCGTCCGAAGTAATTCGCGATGTATTATGGGATCTTTCTCAGACTAATGATTTTTTTTACGCTGTGCGTTTTATACTTGATTCGCCAGAAGCCACGACAACCGTCCTACCTTGGATTTCCATATGTTTTATTACCACGATTTTTGGAGAATACCTTTATGAGGCTATGATGGAAAGCACTGACGAGGCGTACAAGCGATTATTTAATATATTTAGATTTTGGGGGATATTATTCTTGATTTTTGGAATAGTAACGGGTATTGAAACCGTAAATCCCGCAATGGGAAACATCAATGGTCGACTTTACAAGTTTGATGTTTATTACACCGCCATTCGACAACCTTACGTTCGTTACCCTGGAATGTGGAAATTTCTCGTGAGAGGGACATTTTCGAACATGTGGTATACAATGGGAGCCTCTTTTTTGATCATTGCAGCAGGTTTTTACCTGACAGATATTAAAAAAAAGGAAAATATTTTTATTGATATGGTAAAATTCTATGGAACGGTTTCGTTAAACCTCTTTTTACTCCATTACTTGCTATTACCGTTTTATAGCTCTTATATGTCGATTCTCGTCTATCCTTACTTCGTTCTCACTTACATAGGATTGTTGGGGTTCCTTTTCTACTTTTGGTATGCGTTTTGGGATGGGAAGGGAACACCAGAATGGTTAATGTCGAAAGCAACCAGTTTAGGCGCTAAAAGAAGTAAAAAATAAAAAATTCTAACTATTTTTTATAAACAAAAATTTATCAAAACAAGTTTCTAAATATATATATATTGATTCAGTATATATTATCAAGTAAACAATTATTATACTTGCACTAAAAATAGTTTAAGAAGAATGAACCATGTCTACCCAAAACTACAAATTTAAAATTTGCTTATTCGGACCCGCTTCCGTGGGAAAAACCTCGCTTTTACTCCGTTATATCAAGGATTATTTTTCAGATAGTTTAAAAAAGACCATAGGCTCGAATTTCCTAATCAAAGATGTGAAACTGAATGATAAAAGCGTAAGATTACTCTTGTGGGATATTGGCGGACAAGCTCAATTTCATAAACTTAGATCTATTTATTTTAAGGGAAGCAATGCCGCAATAGGAGTGTTTGCGCTTGACGATCCCGAAAGTCTTCTCAAGATCCCAGGTTGGATAAGCTCGATAAAAAAATCGGTCAAGAAGAACATCCCCATGATCCTCTTAGGAAACAAGAATGACTTAGATCGCGAGGTGGATATGGAAGAAGTAAAAAGAATGGCTGAAAAGATGGAATGCAAATACATTGAAACAAGTGCTAAAACGGGAGATAATGTTGAAGAAGCATTTCAACAAATCGCCTTGGATTGTCTGAACGATTTAGAAAGCAATTAATTTTGTCTAGTTATTGTACTTTTTATCCCTCTCTCTCCTTTTTATTATCAATTTTCTTTATGTGCCTACTTGAATCGTCCAAAAACTCTTGATCGAGTTCTTCATGTAGGAAAATGAATTCACCAATACTCCCTGACGGAGCTTGTGTGAATTCTTTTTTAATGTATTCCAGTTCGGGATCTCCTTTAAAAGCACTCCTTATTCTATATTCAAGCTGAGGCGGAATTTTTATGG
>JAEOUI010000274.1 GCA_016839425.1 Promethearchaeota archaeon | reverse complement strand
TCTTAGCATCAAAAATAATCCCTCGTAGCGATCTCGAAGTAATTAATGACTTTACTAACTACTATCCACGCGTCTAATGAATAAGAAGAAAGTGAAATCATTTTATCTGAAAGATTTTGAAATTCTTTTGAAATAGAATTTTTTTGAAAGCCACCAATAATTGCAATGTATTCTTTATCGTTGCTCGAAGGAAACAAATTGTCGTGCTTAATTAATTTTTCTCCTGAAGTAGAAAATATTATTATTTCTTGATTATCACGAGTATTGAACAAATCTTTTAAGGTATTTGGATATAAGGAGATTAATTCAGAGCCTTTTACTCCTATTTTTTCGTCTATTAACAATTTTGCCATGAGACCTTTAAATCTATTGTAATTTCGAGCTATTCTCAACTCAGGATCAATTTTAAAGATCTTTCCGTGTATTGTGTGAATGTAAATTGTTAGAAGGCCGCTCTTGTTTAAAGGAGATCCCAAAGCGTTAAGAAGGCAAGAATGTAATATATCAGGGCGTCCCCTTTTTTCAAAATGCTTTAACGATTTCATAGCAGAGTGATGAAGGGCGTTGTCTAATAGTTGAGAAGCGTAATTTCTTGACTGGATTGTTTTTCTCACTGAAGGTGTGCTACGGACCTCTTTTGGTATTAATTCCAAGCCACATTCGACTAAAATTATCATAAGGGGCGTAACTATTCACCTTTTATTAAGTTATTTGGAATATATTTTTTATTTATTTTTGGATTTTTATAAAATATCTCGTGGTATTATTGCATTCCAAGCATGTCATTGACACATGAGATCCTTTACCATTTCTTGATTGCATTCTTATTCGACAGTTTATTCCTGGATATAAGAGTTGCTTGCATTTATGACAAACCCGTTTTTTCCATTCTTTTGGAAGATTGATCCTTGCTCGTTGAGCGTATCGAATTGCGAGGCTAATATATCTATTTGATAGTTCTTTATCTTCTGGAAACACTTGGTGAGCGTTGCGAAACAAGAATTCAATTCGCTCCGTTGCGATCTGTTTGACAATTTTCTTGTTTGACATTTAGTTTTCCCCGACCAAGTTAATAAAAAAGGAGATTAAATAATTAAGAATATTTATCCTAATGGATTTTTTCCAATTATAAATGTTTTTCCGCGCACATCAAGTAAGTAAGCACCTGCTTGTCGAGCAACTTCTCCCGCAATTTGTTTAATATTTGATTTATTAGCAATTGATTTGAGCGCCTTTATTTTTACGATTCTGTATCTTTTCAGGAGCTTTAGAATGTGTTCTATCATTTCTGGGGTCGCGCCATTTTTGCCTAAAATCACATGCGGATCCCCTAACAAAACTTTTTTAAAATCCTCTTGATATCCCATCTTTTAGAAATCCCAAAATACCAAAAATTTTTAATTTTTCCTTAACTTAAAAAAGTAATATAAAAATAAAAGAACTTTCATATTTCGATGTCAATTTATGTCACTGAACCAAGCTTACTAATAGATGCAATCGCACAGAAGCTCAAGTCTGAATTTCCAGAGGTACAGCCTCCAAAAGGATCGCAATATTGGAAAACTGCCTTTTTCAAGGAACTCGCACCGTTGGATACTGAAAATTTTTGGTATGTTCGATGTGCGTCCCTCTTGAGAAAAGTAAAAAAATATGGTCCAATTGGAGTTAACAGGTTACGGAAATTCTATGGGGGAAAGAACCGTAGAGGTCCTGGTTTAAACCATAGTGCTAGGGGTGCTGGGAAAATAATCCGGGTTGCGTTGCAACAATTAGAAGAATCAAACTTAGTATCGCAGAACGAAAGAAAGGGCAGGATCCTCACTCCTGAAGGAACAAGCCTGTTAGAACGATCAGCACATTCTATTTTACGAAACAAAAATTAATGTTTTTTAAAATTAGAATATAGGTTTTTACGATGAGTAATGAAGAAGAACTTGAAGAAATAAGGAGAAGAAAACTCGCACAAATACAGCAACAAGCCGCCCAGCAAGAAGTTGCTGAACAACAAAAAACGGCTTTTGAACAGCAAAAATATTTGATTATGCGAAAGATTCTCGATCCCGAAGGAAGACAAAGATTAGAAAACATACGCATCGTAAAACCAGAATTTGCTGAGCAGATCGAACTTCAGCTGATCCAACTTTATCAATCTGGGAGATTAAGAGGAGCAACACCATTGCCTGATAAAACATTTAAGGGTTTATTGGAACAAATTACTCGATCAGAAAGAAAAAAAGATTTCAAGATTAAAAATTTATAACAACTACGAAAAGTGATTCATATGGCAAGAAACAAGGATTTACCTTCAAAATTAAGAAGAGCAAAAAAAAATAAGCAAAGTAGACCCCTTCCTAGCTGGATTATTATGAGGACCAAGGGAAATGTTAGGTGGAGCCCGTATTCCAGGAGAGAATGGCGAAATAGTAGATTAAAAGTAGATTAATTACAATAATGATCAAGATAGGGTTATAATCATGGCAAAGAAAAAATCAAAATCAAAACAGAAAGAAAAAGAAATCGAACTTGACGATTTAGAAGAAGAGCTTTCTGAAGACGATGAGGTCGCCGGCGAAATCGAGGAGATTGAAGAATTCGATCTAGACGATATTTCTGATGAGGAAGAAATCGAAGAAATTTTCGAAGAAGAAGTGGAGCCATTAGAAGAAGAAATCGAAGCTCCAAAAGAAGAAATCATAGATGAGCGTATCTACACAGTTCCATTGGCAAAGGCTAGGAGAGGTCCCCGTAATAAATATTCGAAAAAAGCTATTAGGTTTTTAAGAGAGTTCATGACCCGCCATATGAAACCAGAAGCTTTAGTTGTATCTCAAGAAGTAAATGAGGCAATCTGGAAGCGCGGTATTCAAAAACCTCCTCGAAAATTAAAAGTACGTGTTACAAAAAATGTCGATGGACTCTGCGTTATTTACCTTGCATAACTAAAAAACTCAGAGTAGTACGACCTCATGGCAATTTTAAAGTCTCAAGTCTTTGGTAGAAGCTTAATTGGCGTATATTTAAACGCAAATAACTCTTTTATTCTTTATCCTCCCTTAATGCTCAAAGCTACTTTAAAAAAATTTAAGGAGACTTTTAATAAGACTAATTTTTACCCACTTAGCGTTAATAATTCAAATTTATTAGGTGTTTACATAGCTAGCAATTCCCATGGCATCTTACTACCACATCTTATCCGAGAAGACGAACTTAATTCTCTTAAAAAAAGTTTAAACGATGGAGTTAACATCAAGATACTTAAATCAATAGATAACGCTTATGGCAATCTTGTTCTCTGCAACGACAAGGGCGCTATTATCAGCAGTTTTTTAAAGGATTACAGGAAAGAAATCGAAGACGTACTTGATGTTGAAACTGTCGTATACGAATTTGGTGGTAGTAATCTTCCTGGATCGATTTCTCTTTCGAACAATTATGGTTGTGTTGTATCGCCCCTGACAAACGATAACGAAATTGATCAGATCGCTTCTGTTCTAAAGGTTGAAGAAGTAGATGTTTCAAGTATTAATAGGGGAATTCAATACCTTGGCTCTGGTGCGATAGTTAATGATCAAAGTGGAATCTTTGGTGTTGATAGTACAGGTCCAGAACTCATGAGAATGACATCCGTATTGAGGCTCTAAACCTTTTTTAAATCCTTTGAAAAAATCTATAAAAAGGAAAATTTAATATTTTTTCAATTATTTTCATAATCTAATATCAACGAATTTATCGGATTGAAACGAAATGTCATCAGAGATTAAGATTTTTAAAATTGTGGGGACTTACAACAAGAACCACAAGAAGTATAAATTCAGCAAGGAAGTTCGAGCGTTAAAGCAGGAAGACGCTCTTGAGAAAATGTATTCTAACATTACTTCCATTGGCATTTATCGACGCCAAATCAAGCTGTTGGAAGTGAAAGAAATTTCTCCCGAAGAGAGCACAGATTACCTCATCCGAGAATTAAGCAGTTAAAAGCTTGTTTATCATGGAAAATAATACTCAAATAGATATGGAACAACAAATTTATCAGTTCCAATATTTAAAAGAACAGCGAGATGCCTTGTCCCAAAATTTGGGTTTGATAAACGGTTCGCTTCAAAATTATATGACAACGAAAGCGACCGTTGAAAACCTTAAGAACATTAATGATGAGGAAGAAATTTTACTTCCTATTGGAGGGTCCATTATCTTGAACGCAACGATTAAGGATGCAAGCAAGATTTTAACCTATATCTGTCAAGATGTTGTTATCGAAAAAAACTTAGAGGAAACAATCGAATTTCTCAACAAAATCATCGAACAACATCAAGAACAAATCAAATTCTTGAGCAACGAGCTCGCACGATTGGATATGACGCTTCAAGGAATGTCTCAACTCATACAACAAGGATATTCCCAACAAGGATATCCACAACAATGAGCACTTTCTCTTTTTTAAATCGATTTTATTTAAAAAATCTCCAGCGAATGTAACCATGCCAAAAAAACTTAGTAAAATATTTTCAAGTTTTGTCAAAAAGACTCTTACGGAAAAGAAACTTAATGCCTTGGATGAGCTTAAATTGCTTCTCATGAGCAACGATGTAGCCGTCAACACTGTGGATGATATTTGTGAGAGAATTGCTGAACAGTTTAAAGGGGAACGAATAGGTAGATTAACATCTACAAAAGGTGTTTTACTTGATGCATTAGAGGAAATTATTGAGGAAGTACTTGTTCCCGAACAAGATATCAATCTACTCGAGGAAATTAGCAAAAAGAAGTCTAAAAATCTTCCTTATGTGATCGTATTTTTAGGTGTGAATGGTACGGGTAAGACAACCACAATGGCCAAGATTTCTCATTACCTCAAGAAAAACGGTTTTTCTTCTGTCGCTGCTGCCGCTGATACTTTTCGTGCAGGCGCCATAGAGCAACTTTCGAAACACATGGAAAATGTAGGAATTCGGGTAATCAAGCACGATTATAAATCCGATCCTGCTAGCGTGGCCTTTGATGCTATTAATCATGCCCGTGCTAAAAAAGTGGATGTAGTGCTCGTAGACACGGCTGGTAGGCAAGTAACCGATAAAAACCTCATGGTGGAACTCCAAAAAATCGTACGCATTGCCGAACCCGATCTCAAGATATTCATCGCCGATAGTCTCGCAGGAAACGACGCTTTATTTCAAGCAAAAGAGTTTGGTAAGAACATCGGAATTGACGCTAGCGTACTCACAAAATTCGATGCTGATGCAAGTGGGGGTGCTGCTCTTTCCATAACGCACGAAACGAAAAAACCAATAATATTTGTTGGAATCGGTCAAGGATATGATGATCTCGAGGTTTTTGAGCGCCAAAAGTTTGCTGACAACATTCTTGGAAGAGATTAAAATTGGTTTCAAATATTTCTTTACGATTTTATCTTGAGATTTGTTCATTCAATATATTATAAAATTCAAAAAAAATTTCGTCTTAATTCTATAATAAAACATTTCCACAACAATTACAAGTTTTTTCACCTTTCAAAATCCTCGCACCACAGGATTTACAGTTCTTAGTTAAATCAAGCTTACCTAAAGATAATTCTCTCTGTTTATTTGCCATGAATCTTAAAAAAACCATCTCTTGACCTATTTTTTCTTCTATGAATTTTTTAACGAGGTTATTATTCACATTGTTCAAATTATCAACATCAACTATTATAAAAGCTATATCTTTGGTATTTTTTTTAATGAAATTAATTGCCTCATCGATGTTATCAAAATTAATCACCTGAAAACTTCCAATTTTATCGAGAGATTCAGATATTACTGGCAAAAACTTTTTATAACCAATCACAATTTTCTCGATTACGGTGACTTGACAGGAACAAAATTGTCTTTCAAGACCACATTCATTGCAATATTTTGTCATCAATAAATAAGTTATATTTAATGTTATAAAAAATGCATAATAACTTTAGAAAAAAGAAATTAAAAAAAAATATAATGTGAGTCTCCTAATGCTTTACATTCCAATTATTTTGTTGTGAGTACGAGGAGGACAACGCTGGTATTTGATTGCTGGATAACCTATAGTAAACACTCCACAAATAGCCCCGCGAGTTCCAGCGATCTGGAGGATTTTCTTGTCCATTTTTGCCGCCATTTGCGTGTATCCGCTCCAACACGTCCCCAAACCCAACGATTGAGCTGCTAAACGCCCGTAGGTGATCAAGATCCCAATGTTGTATCTTTCTAAGGGTAAATCTATCGTTGAAGTCACTATTATCACATGAGGGGCGTCAAAGAGAATGGGTGCGTTGTAGATCTCTTTTTTCGCCTTGTAAGATTCAACGATCAAGGCTCCGTACATTGGCTCTTTTGCTAATGTCTCGTACACTGCTTCAGAGATTTCCTTGATCTTTTCTTGACCCGATACTATAGTGTATCTTTCTGATCGCATGTTACGACCCGTGGGTGCGTATTGCATGACATCAATGACCTTTTTCAGCGTTTCAGGAGGAACAGGTTCCTTTTTGTAATGTCGAACCGAACGATGGGCTCGGACGAACTTGTATAAATCTTCATACGAAATTATATTTTCGAGAGCATTCAACTGATCGAATGAGAATGTATCGTCTTCAAAACCTTCATGTAATATTGCATCCTCGGGACACACGGCGATGCAATGTCCACATTGAATGCATCTATCCTCAAGATTTTGATACTTCATTTTTCCTGGAGTTTCCTCAAAAAATAACCTGCCAGGGCAATCTTTTATGCATAATCCACACGAAGTACATTTTTGTTGGTTGATTCCAATAATGGGAATTTTTTATCACGGTATAAAAATAATTTAGATGATAGTTATAACCTGCGCTTTAATATTAGTTTTATCAGAATTTCCAGAGATCACTTATTTATATCCGTGCTTTCTAAATTAAAAAGTAAAAAAATTTATTTTAAGTTCCATATCATTGCACATTCCCCGACACCACCTTTTTGAACGCCTTCGTACCTCAAGTTCCTAAATCCAAATTTATTTTTTACTTTAGAAAGTACTCCCATTATTACTTGAGGAAACATGCACGAAGGGCTCCCGTTGTCGTGAAATCGATAATATGTATTAGCAAAACACATCTTGCAGCTATCTTGCTTAGCAATCAATCGCAAGGGGGTACCGTCTGGGGTCTTAACGAGTTCCACCTTAGCGTGATCGGTTATGGCCCATTCGATTTCTAAAAAATCAGCCAATTTTTTCTCAAAATCTTCCAGAGTCTCTATTCCCTCGTCGTCAAACTCTTTTCCTATGGCTCTTCCGATTTTTGTGAGGATTTCGTCCTTTTTATCTGCAGGAAGCGCTTTTTGAAGGGCGTACCATAGTTTAAAAAAAGTACTAAAAGGTATAGTATCAAACCGAGTTGATAACTCATTAATTTCTCTTTCTGTAAATGTTCCCATTGTTTTAATCACATTTATTTTAAAATTATCAATCAAATAAAATAGATTAATGAGTGCTCTATCTTTCATAAAGTAATTGTCATATGAACTTAATATCTATGCTTAGGATTGTTAATTGTTTTTTAAAATATTTAATGCTTAGCAAGTCATTTAAATTGAATATTTGTTTTAGAACAATATTATTCAATAAATTTGATGCAGAATTATTTATAGAATACGATATTGAGGCATTCTATTCATTTAAGTAGTGAAGAATTGAACCAATTTCTTTAACATATTTCTTTCGGCACCCCAAGTTACTCCGAGAAGCCCCGATGATCCTCCAGAAACGATAATATTAACCTCTCGTCGAATAAAATCAAATATAACGGTTAATGATAAATCCGATTTAACTCGAAAATAATATTGTTCGGTTATATATGTTCGAATGGTACTGTCAGTGTTAATATATTCGTAACTCGGTCTATAAACATTAATAAATGCGTCTACGACTTGTGTAAAGTCAACATCATCTATTTTTATGGTTTGTGTTTCCATCTCGATTTTATGTTTCTGGCTTTAAAAATAAAAACATTAATTGCTATATAAATTCATCTGGTAAACTTTTGAAGTGAATTAAATAAGTAAGGATTTAATGGGAAAGGCGGGATTTGAACCCGCGGCCACTTGGTTCCGAACCAAGTATCATACCAAGCTAGACCACCTTCCCGAGAATGAATCGCGTTTTTTAACTATTGTACGAAAAAATCTAAGCATCCATTGTTCTAAATTTTTCCTTTTTTTCCTCATATAATGATATTTGAAGATCTCAATAATGGCGAATTTAGTTTCTATTTTTACTGTTGCGAAAAATGGTAAACGCGTGGGTTGAATTGGACGAAAATTTTAAATATTTCCGATTCAACATTAATTGTACGAAGAATGAAATATTTTTTAAAATTGGTGAAATTAAACCAAGATTTAATTATCAATTTTTAAGGATCTTAGAGATATGAATGATTTTTGTATCCGTAAGGCTACTCCAAATGACGCCCTCCAAATATCACAAATTTGGAAAGTTATATGTGCTGAAAGAATATATACTGCTGTAAATGTTCCCTTTTCTCCAGAACAAGAAAAACAATATATCTCAAGTCTCTCGAATAGAGAAGCAATTTTTATGGCTGAAAAATCAGATCAAATTATAGGCTTTCAAACTATAGATTTATGGGCAAAATATACGGATTCATTCGATCATGTCGGAGTAATTGGAACATATGTACTTCCTAAATCGAGACAAAAAGGTGTGGGAATAGAGTTAGCAAAAAAAACCTTTAATTTTGCTCGTCTCAATAATTATGAAAAGCTTATTATTTATGTTCGATCAAAAAATGTTAGAGCCATGACCTTTTATAAAAAATTAGGATTTATAGAGAAAGGGATATTATCTCGACAAGTAAAATTAGATAATCAATATGATGATGAGATATTCCTAGAATTTTTTCTATAACAATGAATTTATTTTCACGATTCGATCTTAGGAAAAATGGGAAACGCGTGGGTCGAACCGGACAAAATATTTAAATATTTCCCATCCAATATTAATTGAACGATGAATGAAAAATATATTGCGAAAGATATAGGGCGACAAGAACCGATCGCCGTTCTCAGTGGATGGATTTTGCCGTTCAGTTGTAGATCCGTTTAATTCATCAACCGTTCTCGTCACTCTTTATCTCTTCCTAAAGTGTTGTTATAAATTTACTGTGCGAGCGAGAGCTACCTATTAGTATTAGTTTTCGAGTTGATTATACTTTAAAGACCAAATCCTATAGATTTTTATAGTTAACAAGACGAAATTAAACATTGTTATGGATTTCTATTAGGCTTTTTTTTAAAAAGTGACATGTAGCTTATAAGGTTAGAGCAGTCGGGATGTCCCGAAAGGAGGAGGGTTCGAATCCCCCCATGCCCTTACTTAAATAAGTATGTAAAAAATTAAAAAAATTAAAAATGAAATAAAAGATCAAACAATGCATTTCCTATTTATGAACGT
>JAEOUI010000273.1 GCA_016839425.1 Promethearchaeota archaeon | reverse complement strand
TTTTCTCTTATAAATTTAAACACTTCAAGTCCGCTCCACTTATTAGTGTCTAATTTGAGGTCAATAATTGCATAATCGTAAGCATTTGTTTTTATTTTATTAATTGCATCGTTTTTATTGTCAACGGTATTTACCTCGTAATCTCTTCTTTCTAATGCAATACTTAAATCTCTCCGGATATGATACATGTCATCATCAACAATAAGCACTTTGCCTTTCTTTTCTCTCTCGATTGGAAGAATAATCTCAATGCAAGCCCCCATTTCAGGTTCATCAACAATATTTATCGTACCATTATGGGCTTCTATATTTTTCTTTACGGTGACTAATCCCAGTCCAGTTCCGATAGGATCCGTTGTTTGAAATGGTTCAAATATCCTCATTCCTGCTGGAAAACCAGGTCCTGTGTCTGAAATCTTAATAATAACATATTTTCCTTGAGGAATATACATTGTTTTGATAAATATTTTACCAGGAGTACCTTTTCTAATTATTGCCTTTATAGCATTTTTTAGGAGTTCTTTTATACTTTCTGAGAATTTAACAGCATCCAAAAATATCTTAGGAAGTTCAGGATCGAGATCAGGTATTATTTTGATATCATCATAATTTTGTGAAAGCCATATTTCATTTTTAATTATAATATTAATATCTAACGGTACTTTTTTCAATTGAATTGGAAGACCATAATCTCTAAATTCTTTTATCATTTGTTTTACATTAATTGTAGCCGTGTAAAGCTTCTCCAAATACTCTGCCAATTCAGTATCATTTGGATATCTTGACTTAACAATTTCTCCTAAATGATATTCAATACCATCATATGCATCAATGAGATTATTTATTTTATGTCCAGTCATTAATGACATTGTTTTCAATTGATCTTCAATTTGTAATTGGAGCCTGGTCTTCTCAATTGTTAAAGCTATTACATTTGTAATAATTCTGAATGTTGCCGTATCATCCTCAGTAAAAAAATCTCCATGAACTTTATTGTGTGCTTTAATTACTCCAAATGTTTGATCCTTTATTTTCAAGGGTAATGCGAGAAGGTTTCGAAATTGAGGTATTCCGCTAGGCCACATTTCTTTATGATATTTTCCTTTAAATACTTTAATTCCTTCGATCTCGAAGTTTTCAAGTTCTTGAAGGCTTTTGATATTATATTCTCCGCCGTATCTTGCCACCGAGCCAGTAAATCCTTCTCCTATTTTATATTTCGCCTTTCCTACTAAAGGGCGTGCAAATCCCGATCCTGCAACGCATTTAAGTATTCCAGGATCATTTTCTTTATCCTCAAGAAATATTGAGCAAACTTCTGCATTAAGGATTCTCATTGTAGTTTGTGTAATTTGATCTAGTAACATATTCATATCGTAAGGTTCAACTATGGCACTAGCGACTTCTACTAATGCTTCTGAAACTCTTTTTGATTGTTCTTCGTTTTTTTTGTGTAGACTCGCCTGCTCGAGTGCCATTGAGATTAAATTCGCAATCGTTCTATAATTAAAGAGATCTTCTTCCGTAAAGAATTCTCCATATCTTGGAATCTTGTTTTCAGCTTTAATAACCCCTATGATTTCATTATTCATTTTCAAGGGTAAAGCAAGTAAATTCCTAAAATTATTCTCCCCACTAGGCCATTGATATTTGTCTTGTTTTCCTTTCCAAATTTTTTCTTTTCCAATTTCAAGTTCTTTTAGTTCTTGAAGGCTTTTGATATTATATTCTCCACCATATCTTGCTACCGAGCCAGTAAAACCTTCTCCTATCCTATACTTTGCCTTTTCAACTATTTCGCTAGCAAATCCCGAACCCGCAACACATGTGAGTATTCCGGGATCATTTTCTTTATCCTCAAGAAATATTGAGCAAACTTCTGCATGCAAAATATTCATTGTTGTATTTAATATTTGATCTAGTAATTTATTCATATCGTATTGCCCAACAACGGCGCTTGCAAAATCTGCAAGTAAATTGGGAACCCTATTAGATTGTTCTTCAGATTTTTGATGAAGTCGTGCGTTTTCAAGAGCTAAAGATATTACACTAGCTATAATTTTAAAAACATCCAAATCGTCTGAAGTGAAGTAATCTCCTCTTTCTAAAATTTTATTATGTGCTTTAATTACTCCAAATGTTTGATCTTTTATTTTCAAGGGTAATGCCAGAAGGTTTCGAAATTGACTTTCTCCGCTAGGCCACATGTCTTTATGATATTTTCCCTTCCATACTTTAATTCCCTCTATCTCGAAATTCTCAAGTTCTTGAAGGCTTTTGATATTATATTCTCCACCATATCTTGCTACCGAGCCAGTAAATCCCTCACCAATTATATATTTCGCCTTTCCTACTAAAGGGCGTGCAAATCCCGATCCTGCAACGCATTTAAGGTTTCCTGGATCCTTTTCATTATCCTCAAGAAATATTGAACACACTTCTGCTTCTAATAAATTCATTGTAGTATTTACGATATTATTTAATAATGTTTCCATGTCAAATTGCCCAACAACAGCGCTAGCAATATCAGCAAGAACTCTTGAAATATCCAAGTTTTTTTTAATTTCCATCATTTTTTATATTTCATTATTGTTTTTTATTATGTACCATACAATATTGCATTTTATATTCTAATTCGTTCATTAGGAAAACTAATTTCAAAACAAATACCTCTTCCTGGTTCTTCAAGACAGTTTATACTAGCATTATGTGCTTCAATCTTTTTTTTAACAATGGATAATTCCAAACCAGAAACATTAGGACCATCTATCTGAAATGGTTCAAAAATTGACATATATCTTGGGAAGTGGGGGCCTGTATCAGATATATTTATTAATATAGAATTATTTTGATTTTGATTTTTGAAAGTATTAATACGAATAATTCCTTGTGCTCCGTTATTATTTATTCTTCTTAAAAAAAAGTTTAATATTTCCTTTATAATATCTGAAACCTTATTCTTATCAATATTAATTGTGGGTAAATCGAGATCAAACTCTGGTTCTATTTGAATCTCGGCCGGTAATCTCATTTGTGATATTTCTTTCTGTATTATCTCATTTATATCGCCAATTTGTTCGGTTAAATTAACAGGATTAATAAATTCATTAAAATCCTTTATCATTTTTTTAATATTTTTAATAGCTATTAAAAGTTCCTCATGAATGGAACGCAATTCTGTACCTAATAAATTCTGTTGACTGCTACAAAACAATATTTCACTTTCTATTCCATCAAAATGATTGATTAAATTTATCATTTTATTCATAAGAATTTCATAAAAGTCCTTAAGTTCTCCCATTTTGTTCATTTCTCCATTTGAACTAAAAAAAGCTCATATTGTCTTATTAAGGAATTTAATATGGGTGTAAGTAATGATCATTTGTTATATATACTTTGATATTTTTCTTAGAATTATGGTTAATATAATCCCTTGAGTATAACAATTTTAGAAAATATTAAATAAATTGTCCTTATAATAAGGAATAATTTACAACTTACTAAATACAATGGATTCAGAAATTATTGAAAATCTCCAAGATATCTTGGGGATACAACTTGCTAAATTAAAAAAAATAAAACCTAATAGTAAGGGATATGTATGTGAGGATAAAAACATTACTGAATTATCTTTAAGTGGATGCGGTTTGGAAGAATTTCCTCAATATATTAATTCTTTAAAATCATTACGTTATTTATCGTTAAGAAATAATTTACTAAAAGAAATACCAGACTCTTTTAAAGAATTTATCTCTCTTGAGAAGTTAGATTTATATGATAATAATTTATCTTCCCTTCCTAATTCAATTCAAGAACTTAAATCCCTTCTTTGGTTAGATTTAAGCAAAAATCAATTTGCCGATATTCCTGAACCAATACTAAACCTAAAATCGCTTCAAGTTTTATTAATTGGTGGAAATTATTTAATAACCCTTCCCGAATCTTTATCTAATCTTACGGATCTTCAACAATTATATTTGAGGAATAATAGATTTATTAGTTTTCCTGAATCCATTACAAATCTCAGCAGATTAGAATATTTGAATTTAAGTTATAATCAAATTTCTGAAATCCCTGAATCTATTGGAAAATTAAAGAATCTTATAGCTTTAGCTTTAGATAATAATAAAATAAAAGAATTAAAAAATTTACAGGATTTAATAAAATTGGATCGCCTTTATTTACACCATAATGACCTTTCTGAAGACGAAAAAAAATATCTTGATAAGGAAATTGATGATGTACGAAAATATTGTAAAGAAATAAAAGAAGATCCTAAAAGAAAATATGAAAATGTTAGAAAAAATGCATTATCGTACAAAAGAAAAATTGATAATATAAGAAACACCTATACACCAGAAAAATTCGAAGAATTTGAAAAGAATTTTCTTAATTTAGGATCATGGAGAGAGAAAAAAACGCTAAGAAAACTTAAAGAATTACAAACTTACTGGTTTCGAGAGAATAATAAATATAAACACGTAAAATTTCTAAATAACACATTAGATTCAAATACGATAATTAAAATCTTTATGGTACAATTACACGCTCTTAAAACTCATTTTTCTTTCACGCCTAATGAATCTAAACTTGCTAAATTCAAGCGATTTAAGGAAGATTTTTACATCCATGATGAAAAGATTGTACTTAAATATAATAGTATTGATGAGCTTAGCAACGAAGAATTGAATAAAAAAGAAAAAACAAAAAAGAAAATAAATAAAATTCTGAACTTAATTCTTTGCGATACTAATAAAAACAAATTAATAATTTTTCCTGAAACAACTCTTCCACACGATTTCATAGATGAAATACAATCAAAGATATCATCACATCTTGAATCACACGAGAATGAGAATATTGTATTTATTGGTGGTATTGAACATCAAATAGATCCTAACAATAAAAACGATTTTTTTTCTCACATTAATAAAGCTGTCCTTATTGATAAAAAAAAAGAGCAAGTATTTCAAACCAAACAAACACCCGTCGTAATATATGATAAAGACGAAGATCTTCGAGAAGGCATAAAATGTGAATATTTTCCGAGAATTAAGTTATTTGACACCACTTTTGGGAGAATTGCTATATTTATCTGTAGGGATTTTTTACGATTAAGCGATGCTATAGCCCAATGGGCCATGGAAAATGAAGTTGAATTCATCATCATTCCTTCTCTTTCAGGAAAAGTTTTACCTTTCTATTATCGTGTGTTTAATATCTACAATCAACAATCGCTTAAACAATTAAAAATCATATATGTTAATGTAGGCGAGTTTGGAGCATCTGAATTATTTTCTGTTGCAACTAATACTAATATAGAATTTGGTTTTCAGAAAAATGAGCGAGATAATGTAGGGGAAGTTATTGTAACAAGAGTATGTCAATTATATGAAAAAGAGGAATAATTTCCATAATATTTAAAGAATTTAAGATAATATCCATCTTTATTAGTATATTGGGAAAAATTTTTTTTTTATTCAAAGATTCCAACACCCTTTTCGACCAATCGTTTTAAAATATCCACGCTTTCTAGCTTGTATTTCGGGCTTAGACGATTCCCTCTTACTAAAAGCGTTCTAAGGGCTGGAAGGGCTTCGATACATTTCGGAAACGATTTCAATTGATTGTGCCGCAAGTCAAGATATTGGAGTGCGACCATGTTCTCGATTGATTGGGGAATCACCTCAATTTCGTTGTAATATGCCTCAAGCAGGTGAAGAGAAGCGAGTTTTGAAATGGAATTTGGAAATGTCTTTAATTCATTGTTATGCAAGTCGAGCTTTTGAAGTGTTGTCAGGTCTCCTATGGTGTCTGGAAGAGATTTCAAGTGATTTCCTCCAAGATTTAATGTTTGAATCGAAGGAAGGCGTCCAATCGATTCGGGAAGGACTTTTAATAGGTTGTTTTCCAAGTTGAGTACCTTTAAGGATAACAATTTATCGATCGATTCTGGTAGATGAGTAATTTGATTTCCGCTTAGGTCTAAGTATTCGAGCGATGTTAAGCTGCTGATGGGATCGGGAAGGGATTCTATCCTGTTGTTACTTAGATCGAGCAATTTAAGTGAACGAAGCTTACCAATGGATTCAGGCAAGGTGCGTATCATGTGGTTGTTGCTTAAATCCAGTCTCTGAAGGCTCGCAAGCTTCCCAATAGTATCAGGTAGTATTCTCAAGTCGTTGTTGCTGACATCAAGCGTTTTTAATTCTATAAGGTTTCCGATTGATTCAGGTAGGGTGCTTAGCTGATTTAAGGATAAATTTAGAACTTTCAGGTTTGTAAGGTTGCCGAAAGTATCGGGGAGAGATACGAGAAAATTGTTGTTCATGCTCAATGTTCTAAGCATTCTTAGATTTTCTAAGAGTTTTATTTGTCCGTACTCGCGAATGTTCTTGTTTTTCAAGTCTATTGCTATGACATTCGAATCATCGAGCTCTATTGGTGCATATCTCAACTTTTTAGTAAATAGAACCATCGTCTTAAAATTGATTAAGATTTGTGCAATATTTTTTAAATCGAGTTCATTAATATCTTTCCCTTGAAGCGTGTTTTCCAAGGATTCTTTAAAGATTCCGATTATTTTTTGGACTTGGTTCGATTGCTCCCTCCTATAAGACAAATCTAATAATTCTCTCACGAGTACTTTTCGAGTTTCCTTTGTGTTAATATCGGAAAACATTTTGATGATTTCTATTCCACATTCAATGCTCGTTTCATGTCTTAACGCCCATTTTATTGGTTTTATGGCTCGATTGGAAAAATTGGATATTAAAATCCTTGCGGAAATCGTTCTAACGATCTCGTCCTCGTCAGAAAGCAGGAGTATCTCTAAAGCAGTAAACGCACTTTTATTTCCTTTTAAATCCATATTTCCTAAGAGTTCCAAGCTTTCTTTTCTCGTCTCGTGCTTGTTTGACTCCGTGGTAAGCGTTAATAACAAGCGAACGGTTGTGGGATTGTCGAATTCGCCTCGTAGGTATGAGCTATAGATTTCTTGTGGGGTAGCATTCATATTAGTTTTTCAAGTACGATTTAATATATTAGTAAATGTTAGAAATATTATGTAATTATTGCTGTTAGAATATAAATGATAAAATATTTTATTAGAAAGATTACGTGATTAAAAAGTTCTTTACAACCGTACTTTTGAGGACATTTATCCTTTCTTATTAAAAATGCTTGCGATTTTTAATAACTAACGAAATTCGGCGAAAAGTATCCTCCAAACGCGGGCATCCTAGGTTCCTTTCGCTAAAAAATCACCTATAATGTATAAGATTTAAATTTAGTAGACAACTATTTTATTAAACAATTATTTAAATAAAATTAGCTCTAAATTTTATTTAAGTAAAATATATTCTAACGAAAAACTAATTATTTTCAAGTGTAATCTTTTATGGCAGATGAAGAAGTAATACGTACGACGCAAAGCTTGTGTCCAGAATGCTTGAAACAAATTCCCGCGGAGTTTTATGTGGATCCGAAGACTAACTGGGTCATGATGCGCAAGCACTGTAAGGATCATGGCGAATTCAAAGACAAGATTTCCATTGATGTTGAGGAGTATAAATGGCAAAAGAATTTTACTAACGAACTTGGATCGACGGTTAATATTACCACGCAACCCTTTACCACGACATCCGGGATAAAAGGCACTGAAAAAGGATGTCCTTACGATTGTGGAATTTGCGAAAAGCACAAGAGTGCTCCCTGTATTTGTTTGATAGATGTTACGAACAGGTGTAATTTAACCTGTCCTATTTGTTTCGCAAACGCAAGCGCGAAGGGATATGTCGTCCAACCCACATACAATCAAATCGTACAAATCATGGAACACTTTCGGTCAATGAAGCCCACACCTGCAGTTATGCTCCAATTTGCAGGAGGAGAGCCGACTCTGCGCGACGATCTTCCCGACATCATCCGAAAAGGTAAGGAATTAGGATTCATTGAAACCATGCTTTCCACGAATGGCGTCAGGATGGGTAAGAGCGTGGAATACTGCAGGGAGTTAAAGGAAGCGGGATTAGATGCAGTTTACTTGCAATTTGATGCAACGGACGCTCCTGAAGTGTGGAAGAAAGTGCGGGGCGTAAACCTCTGGCCGTTAAAAAAGAAAGTTATCGAAAATTGTCGCAAGGTAGGACTACACGGCGTCATCTTAGTTCCAGTTATAGCAAAAGGCGTTAACGATAATCAAGTTGGGCCTATTCTCGATTTTGCAAAGGATAACACCGATGTTATTGTAGCAGTTGTATTTCAACCAGTAAGCCTTTGTGGCCGTATCAATTATGAAGAACTCATGGATCTTCGATATACGACTTCGGATTTAAAAGTTGCAATTAACGAGCATACGAATAACGCGGTTGGGCGATTCTATCCGATAGCCACGACGGCTAAGTTTACTCAATTACTCGCCTGGTTCGACGATGTGCCTGCGTGGTCCATGTTAAGCCATCATGATTGTGGTTTTGCTACTATCTGCGTGGTGGATGATAACGACGAGTGGGTGCCCATCGAAAACTATTTCGACGCTGATGGTCTCATAAAATGGGCGAACAAGGTATATGATATGGTTATCAATAAAGTGTCTCCTAAACCAACTAAGATGTTGAACCTGGATTTGGCGAAGTATGGTAACGTACTCGGTACTATTGGAAAGTTTGTTGATGATATGACTAACCTGGGATATAGGCAAATGATGAAAGTCTATTTCTTTGCCGGATTGATGAGATATATCAAGAATCCCGCAAAAATCATTCAAAGTAAAACTTTCCAATCGTTCGCAAAACTTATATTTGCTCCAAACTTGGAAACAGCGGGCAATTTCTTGCAAACCAAAAACATAATGGTTGGTGCAATGCACTTCCAAGATGCGTATAATTTTGACTTGGAAAGGATCAAGAGTTGTCTTGTTCACTATGGTGTGATCGATCCCGACAATCCAAGTAAGGTACTCGAAATTCCGTTCTGCGCAATGAACACGGTTCATCGAGAAAATATCGAGCGCAAGTTAGCACTCGCTGGCGTCGAAGCGAAAAAGCCAGAAGTCATCCAGAACGAGATTGAAAGTCTTTTAAATAATCTGGAATAATTTTTAATTTCTCTTTTTATTTTACTTATTTTTCTTTTTGATTTTGTTTTTTTAAATTACAAAATATAAAATCCAAGTCAAGCAAGATAATTGTTTAATCGTTCAGAAATATATATTCGTGCGCAATTTTTCTTTTATCTCTTCCGGCAAGGATGTGAACATGCTTTATTCGCTTAAGAGA
>JAEOUI010000034.1 GCA_016839425.1 Promethearchaeota archaeon | reverse complement strand
CACTTCAAAAAGAGAATGATTTTAATTAAATAACAATTTCCTTACTTAATTGTTTAAAATTCGTCTTAAACGAATTTAAAGTGTTTAAAGATCCTTAAATTCTGTTTAAAGGATCCTTTAAATAGAAATAAAACAATGTAAGATAATAAGGTAATATTTATCATGACAACTCATTTAAAAACAACAACAGGAGAAGCTAAAAAACTTGGTGGTTATTCGCAAAACAGGCTTAATGTGGATTTAACCCGTGGAAAAATAGAAGAGGTTCCAATATCAGAGGATTTTTGTTTCAAATGGATTGGCTGTTATGGATTTGCAGCTAAGATCTTATGGGACGAGTTAAAACCAGGAATAGATCCGTTAGGTCCTGAAAATGTCTTGGTGTGGGCAACAGGCCCAATCTCTGGAACAATAGTGCCTTCCTCGTCAAAATATGGCGTGTTTGCAAAATCTCCCTTGACGAACTTTTTTGGTTTTGCCATTTCTTCTGGTTCGATAGCGGCACAGGCAAAACGAGCCGGAATAGATATGATGGTTATTAAGGGAAAAGCTCCAGAACCCGTGTATCTCGTAATCGACGACGACGATAGGTATTTAGTTCCCTGTAAGGAAACACTCTGGGGAAAAGGTTGCTGGGAGACCGAAGAAATATTAAAAGAAGAATTCAATGATCAAAGGCTTGCCGTAATGAGCATTGGACCTTCGGGAGAAATACCTTCTCGAATGGCATGCATCACAAACGATCGCAATAGACAAGCTGGTAGGACGGGAATGGGTGGCGTAATGGGTTCAAAAAACTTAAAAGCAATCGTTTTTAGGGGAACTAAAAGCGTTTCGGTTGCTAATAACGCAGAATTTTATCAATTTGCAAACAAACTCATTAAAGACACACAAGGACCACGAACGATAAAATATCGTGGTTTAGGCACTGCTGCTGGAATGCAAAAGTATAGTAATTTAGGGATGCTCCCCTCTTATAACTTCCGGGAAGGTGTGTTTGATAAAATAGATTTACTCAACGCTGAGGTGTTAAATAACGAATGGCTCGTGAAAAAAGTAGCCTGCTCGCAATGTACCGTTGCATGCGATCATTTAGCAAAAGTTCCAAAAAACCACTCTCAATATCCTGGTTTGATAGTAAGTGTCGATCACGAGATGCTATATAGTTTTGGTTCCGCAACTGGTTGCACTGATTGGCCAAGCATAATGAAATGCATTCAACTTTGTGATGATCTAGGCATAGACGCAATTTCAGGAGGCGCAACAGCCGCAATGGCTTGTGAATTGTACGATATAGGATTAATCACAAAGGAAGACCTTGGATACGAGCTCCCATTCGGCTCTACTGATACACTAGTCAGATTTACCGAAGAGATGTGCCTGAAGAAAAATTTTGCGGGTGAAATATTTGGAGATGGTACCAGAGAAGCGGGAAAAAGATTGGAAGCGATGGGGAGAAAAAATGCTGGTTATTACGGAATTCATATTAAAGGATTAGAACTTCCAGCTTTTGACCTTCATGGGATGAGCTCGTTTGCAGTTGGGATGAGCGTGTCTATACGAGGAGCCTGTCACTTGAGGAATAGTGCCTATGGATTAGACCTGAGGGGAAAATACGATCGATTCAAGTACGACGATCCTGTTGGGAGAGGAAAGGGCATCGTGTTCTTAGAAGACGATTCTACTCTGACGGACTCCCTCATTATGTGCAAGTTCGCAAGGGGAGTTTACGAGGTAGACGATTTGGCTAAAGTTTTTAACTTGGTTACTGGTTTTAACACTGATACAACCTATGTATATACACGTGCAAAGGCAATTTTAGCCTTGTCCAAATGCTTTAATATCAGGGAAGGTTGGACGAGGGCAGACGATCACCCTCCTGAGAGATTCTTTAAATAACCACACACAATTGGACCTGCTAAGGACTATGTCCTAAATGAAGAAGGATTTCAATCTATGCTCAGTGGGTATTATACGGCAAGAGGATGGGATCCTGAGACAGGAATACCAACAGAGAAAACTTTAAAATTATTAGGTTTAGATTTTGTAATTGGTAAAATCTAAACATCCAAATTAAAACAAAATATCAAAAGTGAAAAATGAAATGATAAAAAAATTTGTTAAAATGAGTCGGGTATATTTTAATCCCGAAATATATTATGGTAAGGGCGCTGTCTCTTGCCTGAAAAGCATTGAACAAGATAATTTATTGATCTTGCTTTCAAATACTATTAAAAATTCTGAATACTACAAAACTATTCAATCCTATCTTGCTGAAAAATCGTGTAAAGAAGAAATTATACCCTCTCCAAAAATGAGATTATTATTGTCCTTGAGAGAAAAATATATCAACGATAAACCAGAAGTGATAATAGCAATTGGAGGGGGTAAAGTCATCGATATGGCAAAATGCTTGAGATTCCTGTTAAATAATGTTGATGTTGATATTTCTAAAATGCACGAGATCCGGTTTAGCGAGAATAACGAAATCAAATTAGTAGCAGTTCCAACAACACCAAGTACGGGTTCCGAAGCAAACGCAGCTGCCGTTATTACTCTTGATAACGGTATAAAAGTTCCTTATATAAACGACGGACTTATAGCTGATATGGCAGTTCTTGATTATACTTTTCTGGAAACACTCAATGTAAGTTCTTTATATCACTTGGCAGCTGATATTTTCACCCACGCAGTTGAAGGAATGACATCAATAGCTCAAACGCCCTTTATAAAAGCTTTAGGGACCTCTTGCTTGTCCTTGTTAGAATCTGGATTTAATAAAATCAAAGAAAATCCAAAAGATGGAAAGGCGTTAGGTGATATATCTAACGCAGGATATCTTGGAGGTTTGGTTTTAGGAAATGCAGGTGTGGGGGCGTGCCACTCCTTAGCTCATACGCTGGAAAAACAACTTGGTGGCTCACATAGCAAGCATATTATGTCAGTTATAAAACCTTTGATGCTTTGGTCTAAGAAGGAATCAAATAATCCTTTATATGACGAATTTCTAAAACTTTATGATGCAATAGGTTTTGAAAAATATGTAGATCTTGAATCCTTCAAAAAAGTGAATGTTGATCAATGGATTCAAGATGCAATTAAGGATCCTAATATGGTGTACAATGGAATTAAAATGGATCCCGAAAAAACAGCTGATCTCGTTAAATTTATAATGGAATAGGTTTCATAATTACGTGGAACGATAGTAAACATCAACATTTTTCTATTTTTATTATTTAAAATTTAATTCCTTCAATTTTATTAACTAATAAGATATGAATCATTTTATCATAATCCCGTATTGAATTAATAAATCAATTAAAAAGGGAATCAGAATTTTAATACATAATACTTAAAATTTAACTCGAAATTATGGATAAAATCATAGTATTAGATTTTGGTGGGCAATACTGCCACTTAATCGCACGGAGAATCAGAGATTTGGGAGTATATTCTGAAATCCTCCCTTTTGATACAAGTATGGAAACACTTAAACTAAAAGAGCCAAAAGGAATAATCCTTTCTGGTGGACCTAATAGCGTTTACGATGCTGATAGCCCTCAATTGCCAAATGATTTCTTTCAGTTTATTAGGGAGCAGAAAATACCCGTGTTAGGGATATGTTATGGGCATCACTCTATTATTAATCAATTAGGTGGCGTTATTGAGCCTCACGAGCAAAAGGAATATGGTAAGACAGAATTATATATTATTACTTCAAATTTATTGCTGGAATCGTTAGAAGACAAGGAAATCGTATGGATGTCGCATGGTGACCAGGTTAAAGCGCTTCCAGAAGGATTTAAAACTATCGCAAAAACAGATACATGCCCAATTGCGGCTTATCAAGACGATTCTAATCTGATTTATGGTGTTCAATTTCATCCCGAAGTAGTACATACTCCCAAGGGAACTTTAATTTTAGAGAACTTTATCACAAAAATCGCTCAAGCGAAAAAAGAATGGAAATTAGAAGATTGGATAGAGCGCTCGATCGAAGATATCAAAAGAGAAATTAGTCCAACTAATAAAGTTATATTAGGGCTGAGTGGTGGAGTTGATTCTTCCGTTGCTGCCGTTTTAATTCACAAGGCTATAGGAAATAGATTGCATTGCATCTTCGTAAATAATGGATTATTGCGAAAAGACGAGGAAAAACAAGTACAAGAGACTTTTAAAGAAAAGATGCAATTCAAGAACTTTCATTATATTGATGCCGAAGAATTATTTCTTTCTAGATTGAAAAATGTAAGCGATCCCGAAGAAAAACGAAAGATTATAGGGCATTCGTTCATTGAAGTTTTTGAAGATAAAACCCTTCATCTCGAAAAAGAATTTCCAGATATTACGCACCTTGCTCAAGGAACGATTTACCCAGATCGGGTTGAAACAGCAGCCACTAGCAAGGCTTCAGCCAAGATAAAATCTCACCATAACTTAACCCTCCCGGACGATATGAAACTCAAGATCATTGAACCCCTCAAGGACCTTTATAAGGACGAAGTAAGAAAAATCGGTCTAAAATTAGGGCTTGATCGCCAATTAATAGACAGGCACCCTTTTCCTGGGCCGGGTCTTGCCGTCAGGTGCCTCGGACCCATCAATAAACAAGATTTGGATACTTTGCGAGAAGCAGATGATATACTCATAGAAGAAATACGAAAAGCCAATATTTATGAGAATTTATGGCAAGCGTTTTGCGTTTTCATACCTGTAAAAACAGTCGGAATTATGGGAGATTTTCGCACTTATGAACATCTTTGTGCCATACGAGTAGTGGAGTCAAGAGACGCTATGACGGCAAATTTTTCAAAGCTTGATTGGGATCTATTGGAAAAGATCAGCACGCGAATCATAAACGAAGTTAAAGGCTTTAATCGTGTTGTTTACGACATCTCAAATAAACCACCAAGTACTATCGAATATGAATAAATGTTAATATTTAACAAATTTATTTTAGGAATTTATATTAATATTAAAAAAATTTAGGAAAATATTCTAAAGCTCTTTTGTAAACCTCCATTAAATTCAATATATTTATTGTTGCTTTTTTTATCTTTTCAGAAGCTTGAAGTCTTTCAAATTCGT
>JAEOUI010000272.1 GCA_016839425.1 Promethearchaeota archaeon | reverse complement strand
GGTAATCGTCAACATTAGCAAATTCTATACCCCATGAATATTCAATTTCGGATTGGACGATGGATACGAACATATCAAGGTCATTGGGAAGTATTATTTCTCCATAAATCCAATATTTTTCCGAATCGCCTAAAATAAAGAATTTTCCAATGATATCTGGTGGTTCGTAATTTTCAAGTATTTTTTCCTTGTTTACCATCTAAATGTGAAAATTATCTATAGCGTAAAAAACTTTTTCTTGCGAGCAATTTGCTTGTTCCAACGAATTATAATTTAAAAAAATGTAATAGAGCTCGCTTTTATTAAGGAAGGAATAGATTGAATTATAACCAATCATGTGATATAATACCTAGAAAATTAGTCAAAATACTCAAGAAAAAGTTGTTCATCTTGGCAAAGAAAAAAAGTAAAAAAGAAGAAATGCAAAAGTCCTTAGATTTTTTTGTAGGATCGTCTAAATCTACCGAAACAAAAAGAAAACCTTCACCTAAAAAACAAACTCATACAAGCATGAAAGAGCCATTTGATAATAGTATCACCTCACAAAATTATAAAGACGAAATGCAAAATAAACCAGAAAACAGTCCTAAAAAAAAGAAATCAGTCGAAATTCCTACAGATCTATACTTCAAGGAAAGAGAGCTTGATTTTGGCATGAAAGAATCTGATATAGAGCTTGAAGTTTTAAAAAGAGAATCAGTAAGCTCTAAATACCTTAGATACTTGATAAAAAAGGGGGATATCGTTGAAAATCTCGAAAGAGGATTGCTTTTAGATGTGGATTACGATGGCGGTCTAAACAAGGCTTACTGCAAGTTCTACGATTTAGAGACACACGACATAAAAATTTGGATTGACACGACAAAACACCAACCCTATTGCATTAGCAAGCTCACTATAGATAATCTAGAAAACAACATTGAATTAACTAATTACGAGGGATTCGATCGTCTTGAGAGCGTGGAAAAGACGGATTTATTACGCGATATTACCACAGAAATGACAAAGATTTACGGAAAGACACCTACAAACATCGGAGGTGCTGGTGTCAACATACGTAATATTCTTAACGGTGAGGCTTGGGAAGCCGATATTAGATATCACCATAATTATATTTACGACACGGGTTTGATTCCAGGATTGACATACAAGATTAATGAAGGAAAGATCGAGATCTTGAGAGGAATAAAAAATAAAGATGTGGAAGGAATCGAACAGGCTTCTCAGGATTTCATGGAATTATTCGAGTACGAAAAGCAAGAAATGAAGGAATTCGCCGAAAAAAATGTGGACATCTTCCTTGAATCGATTCCCGATGTAAAAAGATTGGCGCTGGATATTGAAGTTATGATGGGAGAGCACGACCATACAATTCCTGATCCCCGCCAAGCCAAGCAGGAAATAATAAGCGTATCGTTCGTATCAAACGACGGGAAAAATCTTGTTTATGTCTTAGAAAGAGAAAATTTTACTTTTGGTCCCCTCCACGAGAAATTCCCAAAGGATGCTGAGATTTATTTCTTCAAAGACGAAAAAGTATTGCTAACCGAGACATTTCGCATTATGTGGGAATATCCTATCATTATCACATTTAATGGAGATAATTTTGACTTGAATTACATGTTTCATCGCGCCAACCGATTGAAAATTGACAAGGATTTAAATCCAATTAGAGTAAAGCGAGGTTTTGGGTTAATGGCGCGAGCAGAGTGCGAACTCCTGAAAGGATTGCACTTCGATGTGTATAACTTTTTTGCCAACCGTAGTATTTCAGGTTATGCCTTTGGAGGTGCTTACGAAAGAAATTCATTGAACGCCATCAGTCTTGCCCTGCTCGGGCGCGAAAAATATCAACACGAAGAAGACATACATGAAATGACTTATTCCGTGTTAACATGGTATAACTTGAAGGATTCTATTCTCACCTTAGAACTAACTACTTTTAACGACTCTTTAACATGGAACTTAATTGTTATTTTATTACGGATCACCAAAATGCCTTTTCACGACTTGATACGCCATCAGATATCAGCGTGGGTACGAAACATCTTCTTTTTTGAACACAGACAAAAGAATTTTCTCATCCCTCGCCGATCTGAACTTCAAGAACTCAAGCAGGGAGGACATTCTAAATCAACTATCGAGGGAAAGTCGTTTCAAGGAGCTTATGTCATTCCCCCTACTCCTGGTACGCATTACGATGTGGTGGTAATGGATTTCGCATCATTGTATCCCTCAATAATAAAAGAATATAACTTATCGTATGAAACAATTCAATGTCCTCATGTGGATTGCTCCGATAACCTTCTCAAGGGCGTTCCCTATCACGCATGTACTCATAAGATGGGGATCTTTTCTTATGTTGTAGGATTTTTCAGAGATATTCGCGTTAAATTTTTCAAGCCAAAATCAGACGATAAAGAAATTCCCGATAGCCTTAGAAGCTATTATCGCACCATCCAACAAGCTTTGAAGGTATTCATTAACTCTGCTTATGGAGTTTTTGGAAGCCAGAATTTCCCGCTTTTCTGCTTGCCAGTGGCGGAAAGCACGACTGCTATCGGTCGATATTCCATCAAGGAAACGATAAAGAAGTCCGAAAGTATGGGAGTCAAAGTATTGTATGGAGACACGGACTCGGTGCTTTTACTTAACCCTTCCAAGAAGCAGTTAGACACCATCTCGAAATGGAGCAAGGAAGAGTTGGATCTCGACTTGGAAGAGGAAAAAACATATCAATTCTTGGCTTTATCAGAAAGAAAGAAGAATTACATCGGAATCTATAAGGACACAAAATACATCGACATGAAAGGATTGGTTGCAAAAAAAAAAAACACGCCAAATTTTATCAAGAAAGTATTCAGTCAATTAATAAAGATCCTAAAGGACATCACCAACGATAACGAATTTAAACAAGCTAGAAGTCAAATCATAGAGCTCGTAAGGACCAATCAAAAGAAAATCGGTAAAGAGGATACATTTTCATTAGAAGATTACGCCATTAACCTGAGCCTCCAGAAAGCAATTGATAGTTACGATAAGGTCATCCCCCAACATGTCAATGCCGCAAAAGAATTGAAGGAAAGAACGGGAAGGGAATTGCAGAAAGGAGAAGTCATATCATTTATCAAGAGCAAGGGAAAAGTGGGTGCAAGGGCTATTGAACTGGCTAAACTTCAAGATATCGATCCAAAGAAATATCAAGAACTCTTGAAATCCGCTTTAGAACAAGTTCTAGACGCACTAGGCATAACTTTTGACGAAATCAAGGGAATTAAAAAGATGGACGCATTTTTCTAAACCTTTATCACGGTCGATTACAGTATTCCTCAAATATTATAAGCATGAATAAGCGATTAACATTGCAATGGCACAGAAAATTGGGTTTAGCATGTTATCGTCAATGCAAGGGTCGAGAGCGTCAACGGCAAGAAAAACTAATGCTCCCGTTAGAGAAACAACGCATATTTTTACGATCGTTAGATTCTCTCCGAAGATCCAAAACGACAAGAAACAAACACCAAAAGACGCCAAGAATCCTGAAAGACATCCAATTAGCGTTTTTTTTGACAATTTCGAGACTTTTTTTTTCCCATACTTCTTACCTACGATCGACGCTGCCGCATCTCCTATTGTAGCAATTAGCGATGCCGCACAAAACACGGGAAATGGAAAAATAAACAACACGGCGAG
>JAEOUI010000271.1 GCA_016839425.1 Promethearchaeota archaeon | reverse complement strand
ATTAAAAAGTCTAAATGTTGAACCACTGATGAGTGCTTTCTTGATATGGATAGCAGATTTTTTTAAACTTTTTACTTTTTTTATTCCTCTTTTATAGTTGAAAAAAAAACTAGAAAAGAAGTCTTTCAGCGTATTATTAGACTGCTCTTAACAATGAGTTTAATTTTAGACAATTAATATATGAGATTTTTCGTGGAATATCAAAAGATTAAAAAATTCTTTGTCAATTTTTTTTTCTTCATCATAGAAGGAGAATTAAGTCTCTTTCTGGTAAACCTTTTCGATAACAAGCTTTGACGATGAATTTGCGTAACATTCAATATAATTGCAAATAAAAAGTTTTGAAAAGGTCGTTTATCAAATGTGCCGTTTCATTATCAAAAATGCACTATTTTAAAGTTTAGGTTTAAATTGTTATTCCAAACTTGAATTTAAGAAATCTTGTTAATCGAAAGTCGACCATTAAGGAACCAAACAATTGCTCGCACTTGAAATGAATTCAAGAGGTATAAGGTGACCTGTCAACAAAAAAAAACCAAGCAATATTGAATCATAAAAGATCTACTTCTTTTCTTAGAACAGATAAAAAAGCCATTATTTTTCTTCCTTTCAAGGTGATCATGTACTTCTTCTCTTCTTGAACGATGTAATCCACTTCTTTTAACCTCTCGATGTGAAATAATAAGTGACCCGCTCTAATTCCGAGTAAATGCTCTAATTGGGAATAATATTTCCCTCCCTTGCTTAAATTTTTTAAAAGTTTCAATCTTATCACATTTGAAAGTGGAGTTATCAAGCTATTTATTTGTTCTTCGCTTTCTTCAAGGTCTAGCTCGTTGTCCATTAAAGCTAATTCTTTCAAATGTCTTGAAGTCAATTCTCTTGAATTTGATAATATTTCCTTTAGAAGCTTAAATATATCCATGGCATTATTCAAACATTCTTCGTTAGAACATGTAATTGTTGCTGAACGGGATTTTGAAATTTCGAGGTATTTATTTATTTGATTAATGGCTACATCTTCTCCATCTTCTAAGACCGTTCTTAAAACTCTTAATATCCCTTTTTCCACAAAAGTTGTACAAAAATCCAAGGCATTGCAATCCTTTGGCCTGTTTTTCAAGAATTTTAAATGATTATCTTCAGCAATTATTGCTAATTGAGATATATTATCGTTCTGGATTCTAGTTTTTTTAATAAGTTCAAGCTCGTTTTTCGTTTCCTGCATTACATCTTGGAGAAAATTTATCTTGCTATTAATTAATTTGAGTTGCTTGCTAATTTCCTTTAAATTAAGGCCTGTATCGTCCATTTTAATCGAATTTCAAATCATAATAAAAATTTATTTAAGCTATAGTAATGTATAGTTGTTTATAAGGGCTATAGTTTGGTATAGCAAAAGAGTAATGATTATATAGTATATTAAGATATAATAAACATATTACCCATATCATTTAAACAACGAGTGAAGGAATTTCAAGATGAACCAAGTTAGAAAAGAGCTTTTAGCTCCTTGCGGTCTATATTGTGGCGTGTGCGCAGTTTACAAGGCACATGAAGAGAATAATATTCGACTAAAAGAAGCATTAGTGCCTATATATAAGGGTTTTGTAAAAAATGCAGAAGAAGTTTCTTGTACCGGTTGCCTTTCAGACGGAATTGTATTTCTTGCGTGCAAATACTGTCAAATAAAAAAATGCACTTCAAAAAAGGAAATTGAAGGTTGCCATCAATGCCAAGATTGGCCCTGTAGTTTTATAGATAATTTTCCAATTGTCTTAGCGAAAAAAGTAATGCAGAGAACCATACCCGCGTGGAAAGAATTAGGGACCGAAAAGTTTGTAGAATCAGAAGAAAGAAGATATAGATGTCCTGAGTGTGGGAATGTTTTATTTCGTGGAGTAAAAAAATGTAATGAATGTAAAATACCCTTAGATCTCGACTGAATTGAAGAAAATCTCAAAATCCTTTTTTTTTCATTATATTTTATAATTTTAAAAATAGAATTATCAATTCTTTAATTGAATTAACCTAAAATGATCTCAAGAGGGTTAAGCTGACCTATATATGACCAAAGCCAGGTTTAAAATAAAAAAAATTAGGACGAATTATTCTTTCCCTATTTCATT
>JAEOUI010000033.1 GCA_016839425.1 Promethearchaeota archaeon | reverse complement strand
TTCAAGTGTTGCCGTGCTGATTGGCTGGACGAGTTCATCCATAGAGGTTCGTACCGTTGTCCAGTCTACTCCCGAAGGCGTTTCATCGCCTGCGTTCAATGTGAGCAAGAAATAGCTTCCGATTCGCATATCACCGTAATACGCGTAGATTGTTCCGTGTTGAGGCGTACCAAGAGAGACATAATCGTCTACTTTTGAAGCACCACCTAAGAACTTGATGTAATATCTACTGCTTAAGCCACCCATGCTATGACCGATGATGTCAACTTCGCTTGCACCAGTTACTGAAAGAACATAATCTACCCAACCACTAAGTTGCTCGGCATTTCGAGCATTTATTCCGCTAGATTGAGAACTTGGGAGAGAATATGTAAAAGCATAAAGGTAATTGCTAGGATAACCAGCAGACCTGAACCAACTCCTCATGGTGTCCCAATTCGAGGCAGAACCCATTAATCCATGAACGAATATAATGGGATTTCTCGTCTCTGCAGTCTTTACATCGCTCGAATCAGCACCAATGACGACCATAGTTGGTGCGGTTGCCATTGCAAACATTAAGAGGGTGAAAGACGCTAAAATTAAAACTTTCTGTTTTTTATTCATTTTAATCAAAGATTTTTGTTGTTGTTGTTAACTAAATGATATTAGGATAATGGTTCGAAACCATAGATACCTCCTAATGATATATCTATGTGTACCCTTTATATTTAAACATTACTGTTCATTTCTCAGTTGTAAAAATTTGCAACTTAATTTTGAAATAGAAGGGATAATCCTCTTTAAAATATAAAAACAAGCGAAATCCTGCTTTATGTCAAAAAGAAATACTTATTAGCTTCCTAAAGTTTTGTCTTTAATAGACAATAAAGTCTAAGTGTGTCGGTGCTCTTAACATTATTGCTCATTTATTTGATTGAATATTCAAGATATTAAAAGATAAGAAAAAAAAAGCAATTTTTAAAAAATTGCTCAAATGTATTAAAAAGATCAAGATTTAATTTGTTACTGCATCTAATGCGATTTCAAAAGCCCATGAGCTCGTTAGTAGCCCCATATGTCCAACGCCAGAAATCAAGTAATTATCAGCACCATCAAGCATTGCAGTATCGATTGGTTGTACTAATTCATCACCACTGGTTCGAACTGTTGTCCAATCTACACCTGCTGGCGTTTCATCTCCAGAATTAAGTTCATCCAAGAAACTACTGCCCGGCCTCATATCACCAAACCAAGACAATGTTGTTCCATGTTGTGGAGTTCCCAAGCTTACATAATCGTCAACCTTAGAAGTCCCTCCCATCATTTTGATGTACCAACGAGTGCTCAAGCCACCCATGCTATGACCAATGATATCAACTTCGGTTGCTCCGGTAACAGCGAGGATATAGTCCACCCATTCTTCTACTTCTTCAGCATTTTCTTCGTTTTGGCCACTGTAAGATGAACTAGGATTGTCAAAGGTGAATGCAAAAAGCATGTCAGCATCATATCCCGCATCTTCAAACCAATCCCTCATTGTGTCCCAATTTGACGCTGAACCAGTCAATCCATGGACAAATAGTATTGGATTCTTTTCTGGAGGAGGAGGTGTGGTTCCCTCTTCTGTTGTAAAACTTAACCAATCACCGTAAACAGTATAAGTCCTTGTCCACCACCACCATCCAGTAGTGTATTGTAATACTGCCCGATATTGATAAGTTGTATCAGGATCAAGTCCCGAAACAGTTTCCGTATGGGTTCCAGAATTGCTGTAATCTTGACCAGATGTCGTTCCCACATTGCTGATCTCAAAGTAGACCGTTACATCTTCTCCGTCAACATCAAACGATGCGCTCAAGGTTGCGGAAGAGCTCGTGATATTTGAGGCCGATCCCGTAGTTATTGTAGGCGCGGCCAAGGCAAATGGAATTGCTATCGCGGCCAACATCGCCACACTCATAATTGAGATTAAAAAAATCTTCTTTTTTTTGTTCAATTAAATCACATTTTTGTTGTTGTTTGTTGTAAACTGTTTAAAGGAGATGAGGAGGATAAATTTTTCTTGTTTTATCCATCCCTAAAATCCTTATAATTAACATTAACGTCCATGGTTTATTTAAACATTACTGTTCATTTTTCTCAAAAACAAAGAAATTATAATTCTAAATAATCTTACGATTTTTCAATCTCAATACTATTAAATTCATATAGAGAGACCATTTAAAGCAAAAAATAAAAATAAAGATGTTTGAATTAAAATACAAATCTATTACAATTGTTAACAGTTTAATAAATCAATTGCTCCAAAACTATGATGTAATGAAATTATTAATGATTAAAAAAATATGAAAATATTTTTATCAAATTTAGGCAATTTTAGTAATGTATTAAAAATGCAAAATTAAAAAATAGGTTAAAAGGTTTAATAGAACTTAATAATCAAACTCTTCGTTAAGAGCACAGGAAGTTTAGTTTGAGAATGTGTCGAAAAGCGTTCTTCGAACTCATCTATAAACATTGGGCAAGATTTTTCGGAAATCACATATGTGCCACCCATTTGAGTTGCTCCGTGGTGTATCCAAGCTAATTTTTCTACGAGTTCTGCCATTTTTATTGCGTGTTTCATCGTCCATCCGCATATTAACACGCCGTGATTTGCCATGAGCGTTCCGTTTCTCGTTCCAAGCGCTTCTATGGCATTCTTGCTAAATTCTTCGGTGTGCGCCGAAGCGAACTCTGATACATCAATGTATCCACCTAAAAAAATAACTTGTTCCTCTATTAAAATTGGATTAGAGTAAAATTTCAGATCGAACTAGAGATCAAAATACATTTAAATGTTAAAAATATCCTATTTTAAAGCAAGTTTACGATAAATCTTGATAAAGATTTGAATTTTTCACGAAGGTGGTGGTCTCAAAACGATTAACCTCGGCTCCGATTCAAACACTCTTAATAATATTATGACCCTTATTAAAGAAGAGGTTGATCTGGATTTTAGGCACTTTAGAAGAGAGATTATTGTCGCTAAACTCGAAGAAAGAATGAGAAAAATCGAATTAAATTCCCTAAGGCAGTATTTAATTCACCTTTTAAATAACAAGGAAGAGATTCATAATTTTATTAATGGTTTTAGAATACATTCTTCACTTTTCTTCAACGACGAGTCAATATTTAAAGAATTGGAAAAAGAATTGAGAAAAAAATTAGTAAATGTTAAGAAAAGATTTTATACTTGGATATATCCTAGTTGTTCGGGCGAGGAAGCATATACAATCGCTATTTTCTTAAAAAATATGAAAAAAAAATATAACAACCTTTTAGAATTTAAAATAGTTGCCTCAAATTTTACTCCACACTCCCAAGAGACCGCCATTGCTGGCATATACGATGTAGGAACACTAGTTAACACGCCATCCGAGTATAAGTCGGAATATTTTCGACTCATAAAAAAAGGAAATAATGTTCCAACAACTTATATTGTCAACGAAAATATAAAAAAAAAAGTTATTTTCCTATTTGAAGGAATTTTACGCGGTCATTCAAGATCGTTGAAATATGATTTAATAGTATGTAGAAATTTTATTTCAACCCTAAAAAACCATGCTCAAAGAAAAATGCTTAAATTATTTGAAAAACACTCCGTTGAGGGTACTTTATTAGTTTTAGGTATCGGGGAAAGTTTACAAGGATTTAAAACTAATTTTGAACCAATTAATGCATCAAATCAACTATATAGATATTCTAAAATTGTTAGAGAATATAAATTCTCCAAATCAACTTTAGAAAATGAAAATAAAAAAATAAAGAAAAAAAGGTTATCCCACTTAAAAATAACAACTTCTCGTTCTCGCCAAGATCTGCGGGGGGACAGAGTTTTCGTCCCTCAAAAGGACATGTTACTTATCAAATCTTCTCAATATGCCATAGTCCATTCGAATCAAATAACCTCTAAAATGGGCGTATTTGGATTGGGCTCGTGTATCGCACTAATTCTAAGGGATAAAAAGAACAATATTCATGGAATGTCGCATATAATGCTCCCCGATTCGCAAGATTCTAAAAACGACGAGCACATCATAACACCCCATAAATATGTTGATACATCCATTAAAGAACTTCAAAAAGAATTAATTGCTCATGGTGCTAATAAAAAAAACATCAAGGCAATAGTCATTGGTGGAGCCCATATAATTAATGTAGAGCACCAAATTCCAAATGCTGATGTACTTCTCGAGGAGTTGAAGAAGTACAATATTCCATTAGAAAAGACGGATATTGGAGGTAAACGAGGAAGATCCGTGATATACGACGCAAAGGATGGTTCAGTTCTCGTAAAAAAAGATAAAACGAATGAATTTAAAAGGCTTTAATTATAAATTAACAGAGAATAAATCAAAATCTAAATTTTATTCTCAATTAGTAATTCCATATTTATGACTATTTTTTTATAATTTATAAGTAATTTATTCATTATCAATCAATTCGTAACTTGCATAGCAAAAAATAGTTATTTTAAAGATTCTGAGACTGAATTATGGATGGAATTTGGGATCATAAAGCTGATGCGGTTTCAAGAGGGGATAATTTAAGAATTATTACACCCATAGCAAGCAAAACAAAAATAGACGAAAATGGTTTTACGCATTATATCTTCAGCAAGATGCTTTTTAATAATCCACATTATGTAATTCCTTCTGAAGGACTCGAATTGTTTCAAAAATTCTTGGATGGGGGTTCTCGCATGTATCCATCTGATGGAAACACTCCTTGTGATGTTATTGCTAGGGACGCGAGGATCATTCTTAATGATATTGTAATTGTCTCAGAAGATAAAGAAGATGTTTTTTGCGATAAAGCGTGCGATTCTTTAACTCAAGGAAAAATTTCACTAGTAAGAGGCACCATGAAAGTATATTTGGGAAAATACACAAATCGAGATTGGCGGCGGAAAAGATTTTCGGACGATATAGATTTTTGGACATTTAATGTTGATCTCTTAGAGCATTCTCTAAAGCGAAATGGTTGGACAAAGAATAAAATTACAAAAGAATGGGAAAAAGAAGTTTTTTGGGATAATCCGTTCACGAACGAAAGGCAATGCTCTATAATCGTTGCAGCGAACGATACGAATTTATTGCTAGATTTTGGTGCGGGAAGTTATTTGGAAGGCTCCAATCTGAGAGAAATCGTGCGCAAGAAGTTGAAGCGAGGCCATGATGTGGATCTTAGCGATATAATTAACATTGCTTTGGAAAATGGGGGCGAAAAAGAACAAGAATGGAGGGACGCATGGACATCGTTCGAGGAAGCCACGAATACCCGGAGTTCCCGAATTACTTCAAATTTGATATCGTTATGTCGATACGCAAGCGCCATATCCGAGCATCTTTTAAGAGTTGGAAGCGCCTTGAATAAGTTCCACGATCTTATCTACGATAAAGGAGTTTATAAGGAAGAAAATATAAGAAAAATATGTCGAACTTCAATCCATTGGATAGATTTTCTGAATAGAAACGGTCTTCAAAAAACGAGGGATATGCTTCACGATTTCCTGTTAGAACAAGCGAATTTAAAACCCATACATTCCAAAAACCTTCAAGATTTCATTAAAAGAGTTTTAGATCTGTTAAATTCTAAATATACGCATCACAAAATAATTTTTGAGATAGAAGTATAGGTTTCTCCATTCATCTTATTTAAAAATAGAAGATGAATATGCATTTTATTTATGAAATTTAAGACTTAGATTTATGTATTCGTGTTTTTGCTAGAAGTATGATTAGTACTATTTCATATTCGGTCTTTCCATTAAAATTGGATGATTTGAAAAAAATTTTAATAAAACTAATAATCATGAAAAATAACATTAAAATAAAAAATACAATTAGTGAAAAGAAGGACTGTTGTAATGATCCCTCAATAAGGTACGAGAACGGTTATGCCGTTTGCCAGAATTGTGGAGAAGTCGTGGATCAATTGTTTACTTCTCACGAACGGAGGGCATATAACAACGAAGAAAAGGAAAATAGGATATGTAACGAGCCTACATGGAGGGATTTTGGTCCTCGAACAGACTTATCAAAATATAAATCTGATTATAAGGGTACGGGTTTTAATTCTAGAAAAAGAGAACTCTATTCTAGGCTTTCGAAAATACATAGATCGCTTATATCAGGATTGGAAAGAAATTTATGGGAAGCAAAACCTAAACTGAAATACATATCGACAAGACTCTGCGTCCCTCAGCATATTAGTGATACAGCTTGGAGGATTTATACAAAAGTTGCGAAAGATCGACTTACTATTGGTCGTTCGATTGAAGGATTTGTAGCTGCCGCACTTTACGCTGCTATAAGGATACACGAGTTTCCAAAATTATTAGATGATATTACAGAAGTAACCTTAGCATCGAGACATACGATCATTCACTCTTTAGGATACATAATCAGGGAAGTTTTACCAATATTGGGTCTAAAATATGCTCCTATAACTGCTGAACAGCTCATTTTTTATTTCGGTAACAAGTTAGAACTTCCAACTCGAATTCAAGTAAAAGCGAGCGAGCTTTATAATTGTGCCCGTCAAAATGGATTGAGCGTGAGCGGAAAAGATCCAAAAGGTTTAGCTGCATCGTTAATATATTTAGCAGCAAGAGAGAGCGAGCATAAAAAAACACAAGCAGAGGTGGCCTTAATAGCTAAAACCAATGAGGTAACCCTTAGAAGTCGGATAAAGGACTTGAAAAGATGTGTTGAGATTGTTGAATATCCATTGTCAAATAATAATAACTCCCTTGTTGCAAACTAATTTTATAAATTAACACGATAAATCTTATAAGCTAAACTCCTTATATAACTTCAATCTTTATTGAATTAACTAAAATTGCTACAAGAATTTGAACGCTTCCTTACCCTTTTCAGCCGAAAAAGAGATTCGACTATGCGATAAACCATTGTTTGATCGATATTTTCGAGCTTATTCCCCAGAAATTTCAGAATTAACTTTTTCTAATCTATTTATGTGGAGAAATTATTACGATTATAGATATATTGAATGGAACAACCATTTATTAGTGTTTTCGGAAACATATTTGAAGAATCGGAGGGCTTCAGAAGCTTCAAAAGGTGCTATCCTTTTTCTAGTCCCTATTGGTCCATCCCCGGATGGAATAATGATTGAAATGCTAAAAAGGCATAATAATATCGAGTTTCATAGGATTCCCGAATCAATTCAATGTTCTTTTCAAGAAAGTAAAGAGAATAAAAATATAATTATAGAAATTTTAGACGATCGAAATAATTGGGATTATGTCTACGATAAGAATAGCCTTATTTTATTACTTGGAAACAAGCTCCGCCAAAAAAGAAGAAATCTTCAAAAATTTCTTTCCCAATACGAACACAAATTCGAATTTATAACTAAAGAAAATATTGAGTGCTGTAAAAAACTCCAACTCGAATGGTGTGACGCTAACGAATGTCAAGGAAACGAAGACCTTCAAGAAGAACAAAAAGCTATTTTTGAAGCGTTTGAAAATTTTGAAAAACTTGATATGAAAGGAGGAGCAATTTTTATAGGAGACGATTGCGTTGCATATACTCTTGGAGAAAAACTTAACGAAAATACGATGGTTATTCACGCTGAAAAAGCTCACGCTGATTATGAAGGATCATATCAAGCAATTAATAATTATTTCATTAAAAATTGCTGTGAATCTGTAAATTATATTAATAGAGAGCAAGATTTAGGGATAGAAGGAATTAGATACGCAAAACAATCTTATAAACCTCATCACATGGTAAAGAAATATGTAATATTTCGTCGTGCCTAGTGAAGGTATTTTTAACAGTCGTTAATCTATTTTTAGATTATAAATTGTAGAATTTATGCTTAATTAAACGATGACTTTATTTTTCTTTTATAATAATTGAATAAATGGGCAATTTCCTTACTTTTTATTGTAAGGACACATAAATATGTGACTTTTGTATAATAAATTAGATAAATAATATTTTGGTGAATAAATATGGAAGAAACTAAAACGGAAATTGAAGAAAAAACCAAAAAGCCGGTACTTGCTCCCGAAATATGCTCTTGGACTTCTGAGGACGAACTCCATACTATCATAGAGATCGTGCTTCCTGGTGTTGAA
>JAEOUI010000270.1 GCA_016839425.1 Promethearchaeota archaeon | reverse complement strand
ATATTTGTTGGATGTGCTGGGTGGGATTATAAGGATTGGATTGGATGGTTTTATCCAAAACAAATAGAGAAATTAAAATATTTGGATTTCTATGCTCGTTATTTTGATTTCGTGGAAATTAATTCAACATTCTATAATCTTCCTTCAGAAAAAGCTATATTGCACTGGAAAGAAAGCGTTCCAAATTCATTTAAATTTTCCGTAAAAGTTTGGCAAACAATTTCACACGATTTAAATAATACAGAATTAGAATTTTTAGTAAATCAATTTTTTTCACGGTTTACTTTAATTGATGAAAATATTGCTTTATTTTTGATTCAATTTCCTCCTTGGTTTCACCATTCAGATAATCACGAACATTTATTAAGAGTCCTTTTGAACATCCTGCCATTAAAATATAAATATATTTTTGAATTTCGACACGAATCATGGATGAATCCAAAGCTTTTTACAAAAATTTTTAAAAAAAAACAATTTCTTATTGGAACGATTTATTTGGATGGAATCCAACCATATTATGCTCCAGATCAAGATTTATATTATATTAGACTCATCGGAGATAGAAAATTAAATAATTTCAATAAAATACAAAGAATTCAATCACAAATTACAAGCGAATTTTTAAAAATTGTACAGCTCTTAAACAACACAAATAATGTCAAACAAATCTTTATCATCGTGAATAATCATTATGAAGGATTTTCTCCTGAAACCGTAAATAAAATAAAAGAAAAACTTCACTTACAAATTCGTTCGTATTCTCCCCAAAAAAAGATGGAGGACTTCTTTTAAAAATAAAATAGAATAATAAAAAAATTATTATTTGTTTTTTTTATCGTCTTCTTCATTTATTAATGAATAGGAAATCACGCTTTTTTCCTCGATTTCCAAGCTTTCTATGAGTTCTTTATATTTGATTTTTTGAGGTTCTTGTTCCGTTTTTTCTTCACCTTTCTTTTCGTTTTCAATTTTCTGGATAAAGACGAATTTTAATCATCGTTAATTATTGCGTCTCTAGTAAGAACGCATCCAGTAAATCGCTGTTTCGAAAGAATTGAACGATTAAGTTCGGAAAAAAGAGTTTTGAATCGCCAGAGACGCTTGTATGAGTTATAGACAAGTACCGATATATGCCCATACTGGCAGGTACTTATTTCTCATATATTCGTGAGTGGTAAGTGCCACGCACTTAAATCGTCTCTCCATAATTTTAAAAAACCACGCATCAGATATAAAATTTTCGCTTGAGGTTCCTTCAAGGTCAAATAATATTCGGTAATATGGCGTTGAAAGGACAAGTCTTAAAGCATTTCAAGCATTTCGAGCATTCTTTAACATTAGAAGCGTTGAACTCGATGCGTTCATTTTCGTTTTCATCGATGGAAAGAATAAATAATCTTTTTGGACAAAATCCATCTTCAATACAAGTTTTACATAAACTGCATTTATTTGAATCTATTGAAAATCCCTCTAAGGATCCCTCTACAAGCGATATGACTTCGATAGCCCCATGCTCACAGACATCCACGCATTTCAGACATCCTCCGCACTTATCGTAATTCACATATCTAAATGAATTTTCAAAGAATATTGCTTTGGGGTGACAACTATAAGCACACCTTTGACATCTAACACAAAGGGAAGGATTGATAGCTATAGGGAATAATTTCTCGGATTTCATTTTTTAGAAATCTAGAACGGTTTTTAATTATCCGAAGTAAAATTTTATTTTATTTTAAGGTTTTTAGTATATTTGATAAATTTGTTGATTAATACTTAAAATATTTGCAATGAAATATAATAATTTAAAAGAAACAGAATTTTTTCATTTTTTTAATTTTCAAGAGGTCAAGTCTCCTAAAATATCCTCTCGAGAAATTTCACTTAAACCAGGTGGATTTCAAGAACACATTGACCTTGACCTTGACCTTAATAATAAGGGAGAAATTATTAAAACTTACCTTCTCTTGGATAGGGATTGGATTGGAAATGAGATCTCAATCAATCCATTTGGAAAAGATATTTCCAAGAGCTTTTTTGATGTTTTTTTACCTGAAATTACTGATGACGAATTCAAACCTGCTTTAATTTCGAGTTTATGGAATTTGAAGGGATCTAAAGATACTGTAATTTGCATTGATAAAGTCATACATGCTTGGGAAAGTTCAAATATGGATGTAAAAGCATTTCTCGATGTATATCGTGGTACTATAACTAAAGCTTCTAAATTCCTTGATAACGATAATATAATGATTCTAATAGAAAATCTGCTTGAAAGCGATAAAAATCGCCTTAAAATATCCATTACTTTCAAAAGCTGATTATGATCGTGTTAATTCTTAAAAGATACAGAGAATGGATCATTCCATTCTTTTCGATTGTACTTTTTATTTTATCCTATTTTTTTTTTGGATTTGAATGGTGGATTCCAAGATCACGGGTTGAACTTTTGACGATTATTTTTTTATTGATATTTCTATTATTGTTCGAAACTTTAGCATTATTTTTAAATCCATTAATATTAAAAAATTCTATCGATTTACTCAAAGACCAACTAGTTGTTAAAGCTCTTATCGAAAAGGATTTGATAACCCTATTAGTTATATTTCCTTTAACAATGATTTTTGAAGAATTATTGTTTAGGTTATTTCTATTTGATATTTTATTTAACAATCTTGGTTTTCTTTTTGCTTTAACCATTGGAACGCTTATTTTTTCAATTTATCACATCCACATTTGGTTTCAATTTAGAAATAAAGAAATCTTAACATCTTTCGTTCTATTCTCTGCTTTATTAGGGTTAATTTTGAATTTAATGATATATTATCTCGGATTACTTGCTTGTGTCATCGTACATTCTATTACCGTACTTGGAATATTTTATGATATAAGCAGAAGGATTAATTAAATGAATTATTCTATCCCAACTTATAAAATTTAAATAGTGCTTTAGCTAATTAATTTACAACAACAACAAAGAATCTAAAGGATTCAAACATGAAAAGAATAAAATCAGCAAGTGTGTTATTTATTAGTTTAATTTTTTTTCTAAGTTATTCGTGCGTATTTGCTCAG
This sequence comes from Promethearchaeota archaeon, assembly GCA_016839425.1. The sequence continues at coordinate 3,828 of JAEOUI010000270.1, read as the reverse complement.
GCAACTATGAATTTAGGTGGTGAAATTTCAATTGATACCTCGATTGGAGATACGATACGATGGAGCGTTGATAGCGTTAATGAGAGTTTTGCGTTCAGTTTAGGATTTAATGAGGGAGATACGATAAAAATGACAATTCAAGGAACCAACTCGACGGGAACTCGTATATATATTGAATCAAAACTTGACGCAGTGGATCAAGATTCTGGAGATGAAATTGCTATATGTCTCTCTGGAACGGATGGAATTGGTATTGATTCTACTGGACCAACTTTAATTTTTGCTCCGAATTCTGACCTCGCTCAAACGGGATTTATTGGAATGATACCATCAGAATTTGAACTGGATGACTTAGGAGATGCATTAAAAAATGCAGGTGCTTGGGACGATTATAATATAAATTCTGGAGTGCTTAATCTGACAAATTCATTTAATTATACTCTCTTGTTAGAATTAAACGCCGATGGCATAGTGGAAAGTGTAACTGCTTTATACAACGAATTTGAAGTATATTCCGCCTCATTTGAATCTTTCACGCCATTTACAGAAGACGAGATCGTTCCTGGCTACGATATTGGTATAATAATTACCGTTATAGCTTTTCCGATCTTAATTTTAGCTTTTAAACTTAAATCCAAACGAGATACTCAATATCTTTAATCAATTTTTCTTTCTTTTTTATTTCATTCCAAAGTAATATAATTATTATTTTTATATCTTAATGATAAAAATTGTGTTAGAGATCATATACAATATAATTAGTTCTAATTCTTATATAAAAGTGTTAAGGATATTGATTTTTTAACGAAATTTTAAAATATAGGTTCCGAATTTATGTAATTGAATTATTAATTTAAGCAGGTGAATTATAAATTAAATATAAGACGAAATATATCGACGATAATGGAACATGTGATACTTTTATTTACAACGACGGTAAAACCCTTACAGTTAACATATATGACGTTGACTTTATAGGAGACGATTTCGATGGTCTTGAACCCATAGAAAATACGCCTTTAGAAAAACTTGAATTTTTTACTTTATATGGTGGGAAAGAATTATGCAATTGTCGATTGCTGTTCGACATTCCAATAGATATTCAATATGGTGAACAAGTTGTTTCGGGAATTCTTCAGGCAGACTTGAAGCTCGGAAAACCAAGACCTCCTCGAGGTATAGACGAGGAAATATTGCTTCTAACATTACAATATAACGATCAGAACTTTAAATCTTCAGGGACAGTTGGATTTTTTGAGGACGAAATGCTTGACATCCAAAAACAGTTGCCTAATGATACATATATGTTGTGTTGCTTTAGTTGTGCTTTTTCGGATTATCATCCAGTTGGAAATGGGTTATTTGGTTCAATGATGTGTTTCAGGGACAACAAGGAGGCATACTTATCAGTAAAAAGTAAGAGCGACTTCTTAGAAATAGATAGAACAATGTCTGGTCTCGTTCAAGAAACATATATTTGTAATGAATTTGAAAAAAGAATTCCAGGAACTGGATATCGTGGATGATATTTGTTTTTGAAATTTAATAAATTGATCTCAATAATAAATTGCAAAAAAAATTTTGTTTATAGCGCTTTTTTGATCAATTCAGATATATCGAGGGCTTTTATCTCGTCTGCTTTTATATTTGTCTTGAATTGGTTCAAGCAAAATGGACAACAAGAAACTATGGCTTCGGCAGAAGTAATTTTCGCTTCCTCGATTCGCTCGTTCGCGGCAAATGCAGACATATTTTTAAAAGTAGAACGAACCCCCCCACCAGAACCACAACACCAAGCGTTATGTCGATTTCTTGGCATCTCCACAAGCTCAACCCCCGGAAGGTTTTGTATGAGTTCTCTTGGCGGCTTGTACAGGCCCATGTGCCTGCCAATATGACAAGGATCGTGATAAGTAAGTTTTATGTTAAGATTCTTGGTTAGCTTTAATTCTCCATTCTTTAATTTTTCCAGTAAGAATTCTGGCAAATGAACGACTTCAATATCGTGATTTAAATCAAATTTTTTAGGATATATATCTTTAAGCATTCGATAACATCCCGCACAAGAAGTAAGAATTTTTTCAGTTCCTGCATTTTCAAACTTTTTCATATTCATCTCAGCTATTTCTTTGGCTTTATCCACTTGTCCAGTCATATAGACTGGCGAACCACAACAGCTTTCGTTTTTAAGAATTTGAAATTCGTCGTTCAAGGAATTTAATAAACTAATCGTGGAAATTGCGATATTTTGTTCTCTATAACTAGATGTACAACCAATAAAATAAGCCATTTTCGCGCTTTTAGATGGAACTATATCATTGGGAAGCCAATCAAGCCTTTCATCGCGCTTTTCTCCATAAGGATTACCTTGATCAAATATTAAATTAGTATATTTTATGTGTTCTGGCATTGGACCGTATCCCAATTTAACAGCTTCCTCTCTCATAGCCATCAACCATTCTCCTGCGTAAGCATGAATTTCAGGAATTTGACACTGTTGCGTGCACGCCAAACATAGGGAGCAATGATAAAAAATCTTGGCTAAATTATCTGTCCATTTAATTTTATTTGATGTAATTGCCCAAGTAAGCAAGTTTTTACCGCCCAAATAATATGGTTCGAATTTTCCAAACTCACCAGAGGGACACACTCGAGCCCAATTCACATCTTGGAAAACGGTCCTACAAGTACCACACTTGCCACATTGGTAAATTACATCTTTATAATGTTGAATTTCCTTATTTCTTGAAATATCATGATCTTCCTGCTTGAAATCAACCTTGCTTATTCCCATGCCTCTTTGATATCTCACTTTTTTTCCCATATTACTCGCTCCATCCGTGTCCTGGATTCATGATGCCATTTGGGTCTAAGATTTTTTTTACTTTTTTGGTTAACTCAACTGTTGCAGGTAGCATCTTTTTTTCGTATACTTCATGAGCCCACTTTGGTGCCTTATACATTACCACACCATCGATTGACTGAACTTCTTCGTGAATTTCTTTCAATATCTCTCGAGCGGATTCGATTTCTTTTGGATCGTCTTTATTAAAGTTAATATTTGTTCTAGCGACCACATAATGCCCGCCAAAAAGAATTCTACCATAAAATTGAGGAGTGTGCCCGTGTTTTAAAGAAACTTTTCTGGATAATTCGTAATATTTAACTACATCGCGATTAGAACAATAACTACCAATCCATTGCCCACCACCACCTCGTGAGAAGTTCCAACAACCCCATAGGTGAATGGGCATGTCGTTTCCCACATTACTACCTCCTTTTGGTTGTTTAAGGCCCCCTTCTTTTAAGATCTGTTCTATAGATTCGCATTGAGCGTCGTGTTGTTTTTCAGTATATGCTTGGGTGGAAATAAAAGAAAAAAAGTCTGGCAGGTTTGCTTCAAAAGGATCTTGAGGGATCTTATTTTCATTTGCTTGCATTGTTGATTGGAGCCAGCCGTAATTCTGAAAAACTATATCACAAATTCCTAAACCCGCTTTCGAAAGTTTCGTTAAAATGGGAAATCCTAAGCTAAATGTCTTTCCTATCGCCGTAAAATCTTTTCTATAAGGTAATTTTGGCCAAAGCTTTATTGCAGCTTTTGTCACGATTCCAGTTGTTCCTTCCCATCCAATAAACAATCCCGCTAAATCGGGCAAGGGTTGTCTGCCGTACCAACAATCCGAAAGGCTACAAGATCCTACTTTTATTAAATCACCGGAACCAAGCACAACTTCCAATCCATTTATAAACTCCGCTCCCGTACCTCCCAAATTTCCAAGATCAAACATTCCATAGCACAAACAAGAAGCAACGACGCCCGTCCCT
>JAEOUI010000269.1 GCA_016839425.1 Promethearchaeota archaeon | reverse complement strand
CTTTTTCTGTTCATTCTTTTTAAAAGTACCTCGGGTAACGGTGCACATCTGAGGTCGAGTATTGGGACAATCAATTTTCACATGAATGTTTCCCCCATACGCAGGTTTGAAGGCTTCAGTATTGCGAAGACTTAATCCAAATTCTTCGCTCAATTCAAAATCTAGAACATCACTTACCAAGCCCGTTTGACATCTATAGGCAACTCGGGCTGCTAAGGCATTTCCGGCTTCAGTAGAAGGAAAAAGAAATACCGAAGGTTTGAATTTTTCAACCAGATCGAAAACAATATCCGTAAAAATTCGTTCATGGTAGTGCTTTAAATCTGGATGGCTCATACAAATAATCTTATCCACACCATGATTTTCTATTGTTGGTAGGTATTGCTCGGCATCTAATGCCATAACGACTGCCACGAGTTTCTCGTTCAATTGGTCTGCTATTTCTCGGGTTTTCCCCAAGATCTCCAAGGCGCATTCATCAACCCTTTCGTGGTCTTTAATTTCGGTAAAAACCCAAATATCTTTATAATCTTTCAATTCTACCATTAGATTATTCGCCTCCCTTGCTTGAATGAGAGCCCGTCCAAATCCTTTCGATACCATGCTCTGTCATCAATTCGATAATTTTTTTTATCTTGGAACTTGTGGAACCATCAATGAAAGTTTTCTTACGAACGAGTTGTTCGGGCTTTTCTGTCTTAATAACTCTCGTTGGTGAATTTTTCTTTCCATCGATACAGGTAGGAGATTTCAAACATCTATAATCAATGATTTCAATATCCTTCGAATATGCTTTATGTATTCCCGAAAGCGATACGTGTCTTGGTTCGTTAAAATAACGATTAATCCTCAAAAGAATTGGAAGTTCCACTTCGATATTTTGACTCTCGTGTCCAAAATTTCGATGACATTTTAGAATGTTCTTGTTAATATCAATATCTAATGAAAAAATATCGGTAATGAGTGGTATTCCTAAGGCTTCAGATAGTTGATAGGGTACTTGTCCAGTGCTTGAATCTGAAGTTTTAGTTCCTGTAATTATAATGTCATAATCTTGGAGCGAATCAAAAGCTTCTTTTAAGACTAAAGTCGTCTGGAGCGTGTCTGAATACGCAAAGACGGGATCACTCAGCAATATTGCGTGGTCAACGCCCATTGCCAGGCATTCCCTCAAGGCTGATTCGGCTTGTGGAGGGCCCATCGTCATTGCCGTGACGTTACCACCGTATTTTTCTCTTAGACTAAGGCCTAATTCCAATCCATACAAATCGTCTTGATTAATTATATTCTCTATTCCGTCCCTAATTATCGTTCCTGTTGCACGATTTATTTGTAAATCGTGAGTTTCAGGTACTTGTTTTATCAATACATATATATTTACCATTTACGGGTTTCCTCTTAGAATGTGCTGGGAGATTATCGATTTCATGATCTCGCTCGTTCCTTCGTAGATTTCGCACGCTTTTGCGTCTCGATAATACCGCTCGAGAGGCAGATCTTTCATATAGCCGTATCCTCCGTGAATCTGAATCGCTTCTTCGGCAACCTCTCGAGCAACCTTACTTGCCATATACTTGCTCATTGCAGCTTCTTTCGAAAAATTCATTCCCTTGTCTCTCATAAAAGCCGTCTTCTGAATTAGCAATCTGGTGGTCTCGATTTTTGTGTTCATCTCCGCTAGTTTGAACGATATTGCTTGAAAACTTGATATGGGTTTTTTAAATTGACACCTTGTTTTAGCGTATTCAACAGAATGCTCGTAAGCTGCTTGCGCAATTCCTAATGATTGTGCTGCTATGCCAATCCGCCCGTAATCCAAAGCGTTTAAGGCTATTTTAAACCCATCTGAATGGCTTCCGAGCATATTGTCTCTTGGCACATATATTTCGTTGAAGTAAATGCTCGATGTGTCCGAACCCCTCATTCCCATCTTGTCTTCTTTTTTACCAACTTCGTATCCATCCATGTCGCTGTCGAGAATGAAGGCGGTCGTGCCCTTTTCTCCGTTCTCCATTTTACATTTCGAAATTGCCAAGAGTGTCGATGCAATTCCACCATTCGTTATAAATATTTTTGAACCATTCAATATAAACCCTTCGCCATCTTGAACGGCAAGAGAATTTATTCCTCCCGCATCAGAACCAGCGTTGGGTTCCGTTAATGCGAAAGCGCATATCTTTTTACCGCTAGATATATCGGGAAGGTATCGTTCTTTCTGTTTTTCCGTACCCCACTTGAAAATCGGATACGCTCCCAAGGAATTGTGAGCGCTTACATTAAGACCAGTAGAAGCACAAATTCGAGAAATTTCTTCAATAGTAATTGCATAACTAATCGTATCCAATTCAGCACCACCATATTGTTCGGGAATTTGTATTCCCCAAGCGTTTATTTTTGAAAGTTCTGCTGCGGTTTCCCAACTAAAACGAGCTTCTTCGTCGATAATTTTAGCGATCGGTCCAAGTACGCTCTCAGCAAAAGTCCTTATACTTTTTTTTAATAATTTAAGTTGTTCGTTATATTCAAAATTTAAACTTGGTGAATAAGCAAAATCGCCCATACGATTCGAACTTATCCCGATCGACCTTCGACTAAAATTTCTCTTGATTTCCTTGGTTGCTGCCATTTGTAAATATCTCCTTTTCATTCTATCATAATAATCAAGCAGGAAAACAATATCAATGGCTCTTTCTAATTATTTATTTCTTCGCTCTGAGAAAGCAAATCCATTCAAACCAGAAAGAGTCTTGGATGAGCTTTCTCACTTTATAATAATAATACTACTACTACATCAATTAATAGTACCGATGATGATAGTGTTTTATAAGTATTATTATTAATAACCATTATAATAAAACAATAAGCATCCTATTTTAAAAATTTTTCTAAAACGGCTAAATGCGAGTTGAAAAGTACGAAATTCGATCATTTCATAAAAGATTTTGAAATTGAAAGATCAAAATTACAAAATGAATGTTTATTTTAAAAAATAAAAATAGAACTACTTTTATACTTAAAGATTGCCTTTAAGAATTTGTTGTGATATGATGAGTTTCATGATCTCGCTCGTGCCTTCATAAATGGAAGTTACTATGGCGTCACGAACATATCGTTCGACGGGTAGGTCCTTCATATAGCCGTAACCACCGTGAATTTGAAGAGCATCGAGGGTCACTTGTTTGGCAATATCACCAGCGAAATACTTGCACATGGCTGATTCCTTGGAAAAACGTTCCTTTGTGTCTTTTGCATAAGCCGCTCGATATACTAAAAGTCTGGCAGCATCCACATTAGTTGCCATTTCGGCTAGTTTAAATGATACACCTTGGAACGAAGATATTGGTTTCTTAAATTGGACTCTCCCCTTTGCGTAATCCACGGCGTGTTCAAGAGCAGCTTGAGCAATTCCTACTGCCTGGGCGGCAATTCCGATTCGTCCAACATCAAGCGTGTGCATTGCAATCTTGAATCCATCGGATATTTTTCCAAGGATGTTTTCTTTTGGTATTCTGATATCATTAAAATATAAACTAGTCGTTAAGTTGCTCCTGACACCCAATTTATCTTCTTTCTTTCCGATTTCGTATCCTTTCATGTCTTTTTCGACAAGTATCGCAGCCATTCCCGTCTCGCCGTTTTTTTTTTTATATTTAGTTCCAACGAGTAATACTGAAGCGACTCCTCCATTTGTAACGAATATTTTTGATCCGTTCAAAATATAATCGTTTCCATCTTCAATTGCCATGCATTCGATCCCACCTGCGTCAGAACCCGCGTTTGGTTCCGTCCATGTGAACCCAGTTATTTTCTTTCCTGTGGCAATATCGTATAGAAACCGTTCTTTTTGGTCTTCCGTGCCCCATTTCAAGATAGGATATGCCCCAACAGAGTTGTGTACAGTCAAGCCCAGTCCCGTCGCTCCGCATATTCGCGAAATCTCTTCGATGGTTATGGCATAACTGATGGAATCGAGGTCAGCCCCACCATATTTTTCTGGTAATTGAATTCCCCAGGCGTTAATTTTTGAAAGCTCTTTTGCTGCTTCCCAAGAGAATATTGCGTCTCTATCGACATTTGAGGCTATTGGACCGAGAATGTCCTCAGAAAAGGACCTCACGCTGCTTCTTACTAGTTTTTGCTTCTCTGTTAGTTCAAAATTCACGAGTTATAACCTTTTTCCTTGTAATTCACTTTATAAAAGACTTTAAAAATAATAAAAATTATCAAAATTATATTTTATTTGATAATCCAAATTTGAGAATATTTTGATTTTTTATATAACTTTTAATTATTTGATTAATTTAATACTCGAATTATTAACTTTTTTTATTTTTTAACACATAATTTAGGACTTAATTTTTTACCCACATACATTTATATAAGTCTACAAATTAGACCATTATAACCATTAAAAATTGGTCTATAGATAGTATAAAATACGATTAGACAAGTTTTTATTTAGACAAAATTTAATGATGAAAAAAATGGGTATAATTTTAAAAATTGCCTTGCGTAACATAAAAAGGCGTAAAGTACGATACATTTTAACGGGAATAGCACTAACCATAAGCGTTGCATTGTTTGGAGGCGTTAATATCGTCTCTGATTCGTACCAATTGTGGATGATTGAAACGATAGACCTACAATACGGTTCAGCGGATATTTTATTTAAACCTGCGAACAGTGATAATGGATGGTTTAATCCAAGTGAAATTCAGGGAAGAATCATTAATTTAGAACATGTCAAAACGGTTTCATATCGAATTACAGGCTTTAATGTAAAGGTTAGCACAACTGATAGTGGTACTGAATTTTATAATAGCACTGAAACGGGAATAAATGGAATTGATATTAACGATAAAAACGAAAAAGCATTAGGGGGACAACCTTTTGTAGTGGATTCTTTAAAAAATGGCAACACAGTTGAAGAGCTACTTGATTATTCACATCCAATTACAGGAAATAAAGTTGTAGTTATATCGTATTCGCTTAAAATTAAGTTAGGTAAGGAGTTTGAAGTAAACGATAGCATTTGGATTTTACCATACGGTGCGGAGGAAATGGAAGAATACGATCCTGATTATACGGGATCTTGGGAACGATTTACAGTAGTGGCCATAATACGAGACTCGGGAGAAGCGCGAGATTTTAGAATAACAAGACCATCTGAATCAGTTTCAAGCCTATCGGGAT
>JAEOUI010000268.1 GCA_016839425.1 Promethearchaeota archaeon | reverse complement strand
TTAATTGTCCTTTACCACCGTCAACTAATATCAAGTCAGGAAATTCCCAATCGTTTTCCATTAACATTATATATCTCCTCCTTATAACTTCTTTCATCATAGCTACATCGTCTGGAGTTGACTTGGATTTAATTTTAAAATGGCGGTAATATTTAGTATAAGGCCTTCCTTCTAGAAAATAAACCATTGAACCCGTGGCATCTTCACCTTCTATATTTGAAATATCAAAACCTTCAATAATTCTTGGGATACTTGGTAAGTCTAACAATTCCATTGCCGATTCTAAAGCCTTGATAACCTGTTCTCCCTCTTTTTTTCTAATTTCCTCCATTTGAAGTTCTTGTTCAACCATAACTCGTGCGTTCTTATCAGCAATTCGCATGAGACCTATTTCATCCTCAAAGGGAGTTCTGACATCAATGTTTGGCTTAATATCTCCTAAAACATCCCTAAAAAGATCGATTCCTAAAAATAATTTCGGAACAACAATAACATCTGGTAAGGAAAATTTCAAGTCTAAATAGTATTGTTCTAGCAGCGCCGAGAAAAGCTCTTCTTTGAAAATGATTTTTTTCCGCAAATCGAGAGTAATTGGTGTTTTGTTAGTTATTTTACCTTCACGGATGTGTATGATAATAAGAACTACATAATTCTGCTTTTTATCAGTGTAATAACCAATAATATCTTTATCAGTTGTGGCACTTAAGAGAACGCTTTGTTTTGAAGTAGATCGATCAATAGCTTCTAATTTATCCCTCCAAAAAGCAGCAGCTTCGAAATTCTGTTGTTTTGCGGATTTTTTCATTTTCATCTCTATTTCTTTCCTGAGTGTTTCGGTCTTACCGCTCAAGAATAGTTCAATTTGAGTTATGTTTTCTAAATATCTGTCCTTGCTTATTTCACCCTGACACGGTCCAGGACACAATTTTAATTGGTAATACAAACATGGTCTCAGCTTTTTTTTTACTTTATTTTTACAGGAACAATAGGGAAAAATCTTTCTCAAATCGCGAAGGATTCTCATAATTTCTTTTTTATCAGTATAGGGCCCTAAAATGACATTTTTTTGAGAATATTTTTCGGGACCTCTAATTATTTGAATTCTTGGGAACTCTTCTGAATAGAAGATACATATCCAAGGATATGTTTTAGAATCACGCATTTGAACATTAAAAAAAGGAAGGTTCTTCTTGATTTGAATGTTTTCCAGAATGCTTGCTTCTTTTTCGTTCTGAGTGACTATGTATTCTATGGCATTTATTCTCTCTACAAGCATTTGAATTTTTTCTTCATAATAAGGATCGTTGTAAGTAGTTTTTAGAAAATAAGATGATACTCGCTTTTTCAAATTAATTGCTTTACCCACATATATGATCTTACCTTTGTTATCTTTAAAAAAATAGACACCTGGTTCCTCGGGTAAACTTTTTCGTTGTAAATCTAAATCATTCATATTTTCGCGTCTGATCGAAAAGGGCTGTTCTCTGTATAAGTGATATAAGTGTTAAGATTAATAATTAATGATTATAGAGTAAAAAATTATTAAATTAGTATCTTAAATTATCAATATGTTCGAAAAGAATAATAAATCTCGCTAGTTAATTTAAGTATAGTACGAAAATATGTAGTGAATAAATGTGGTAAAAATCAGACTCTGCCCAAAATGCATGAAACCTACTTTAAAACCCGCCTATAATATTAGCGGATGGCTTACACCCGACATGTATGAATGTCGAGAGTGTCAATATATCGGAAAGTTTTTTGTGATCGTAGATTCCAAAGATTACGAAGAAGAAATGAAAAAAAAATCAGATGAACTAAAACATATTCCCTAAAAAGTTAATTTTATATTTTCATTTTTGCATTATTTTCTTTAAAACAAATTTGGCAATCATAAATATGGACCAATTAAAAAAAGATATTAAAAAAATCTTATCTCTCGAAATTCAAGGGGCAACTAATGTTGCCCTTAGTGCAATCGAATTTTTAAACAATTACGCAAAGAGATTGAAGTGCAATGACATCAAAGATTGTTACGACAAGTTAAAATACGCAAAGAACATCTTGGCAGATGCAAGAGCCACCGAGCCCGCCATGAGAAATGGGTTGAACTTCGTTATGAATAAATTCAGACAATGCATGGATAACATTTGTGTTGACGATGTCTTTACGAATATAGATACTTTCAAATCACAATATCACGATATGCTCATTAATTCTCGAAAAAAAATAGCCGAAATTGGCGCCCGAAGAATTCCTTGGATAAGTGGAAACGCGGAATTTGTTGTCATGACACATTGCCATTCTTCCTTGGTTACAGCAATATTGCTAGAAGCAAAACGGCAAGGTAAAGATTTTAAAGTAATAAACACCGAAACCCAGCCAAAATTGCAAGGAAGAAGAACAGCACACGAGTTATTAGATGCTGGCATTGAAGTCATACATGTAGTCGATAGCGCCATGAGATGGGCAGTTAGCACTTATAACGTAAACTTGATCGTTATAGGGGCAGATAGCATCACTTCCGAAGGAACTGTATTGAACAAAATTGGTTCAAGATTATTAGCGTTAGTTGCTCACGAAGAGCACGTGCCGTTTTATGTTGCTTCACCGCTTTTAAAATACAATCCCAAAACATCGTTTGGCATTCTAGAAAAAATAGAGATGAGAGATCCTAGTGAAATATGGGATGAAAAACACGACAAATTAACCATATTAAATCCAGCCTTTGAAACCGTGAGTAGGAGATACATCGATGGATTAATTACGGAAGCTGGAATATTTGCTTCGAGTCACGTCCAAAATTATTTCGAAAAATTTTATCCTGAACTGATAGAAAAATAAACTTCAAGGTTTATTTTCCCCATTTTTCTATAGCTTTACGGAGCTCTATTTTTGTTTTGGAACGCTCGCTCAATTCGATACCATCCAAGACAGCTTCTATCGCTTGTCTGATCGCAGTTGCTCCTGCTTTTGTACCGTCGGGATGTCCATGACAACCACCTCCAAATTGATATACCATATTTTTTCCGAGAATTTTAATCAAATCGGGGGCGTGTAGAGGGCTCAGACCACCAGAAGCTACAGGTAAAACAGGTCTTAGCGTACCCCAGTCTTGATCGAGCGTTGTCAAGCTGTTTCCTTTGATTTTTTGTTTTGTAATGACATCGTTCATCTCAACTACTTCCTTTTGGGCGCCCTCCATCTTTCCCACAACGGTTCCCGTATGCAACTGATCCATTCCGATTAATCGCATAGTTTTTGCCAAGGCAAGCATGGTCATTCCGTGCATTTTATCTCTTGTAAAAGCTGCGTGCATTGCTCGGTGAGCGTGAATTACCACATTCTTAGAGTCTAAATAGTCTCGTATTTCTTGTAGTGCTGAGAATCCGACAGTGACTATATCAACCATTACATATTCTCCACCATTTTCCTTAACAATATCTGCCCTATTTTTCATGACACTCACTTTAGCCGTGATATTGGGCATGTAAATCTTCTTTTCACCGGTTTCGACTTCGATTTTATTCCTGACTTTAAAAGTCTCCTCGATTCGCTTTTCAAACCTGTTAAAACTCATACTAGTGAGATTTTCGTCGTCTTTAACAATATCCAAACCACCGCCCCAAGCTTCCCCGCAAACTCTAGCGTGCTCTATTTCGTTCAAGCCGACTTTTGGCTTCACGATTGTACCTAATAATGGCCTATAATCTACTCTAGTAATTTTTCGAATGCCCTCAATCCCGAACGCAGGACCCTCGTAAGCTTTTACAATGTCTTTAGGAAAGGATATGTCCAATAAGCGTAATTTATTTATTATTTTCATACCAAAGATGTTCCCTGCAACGGCGCTTAATATTTGTGGCATATTATTCGATTCAAAAAGCTCTTGTGGATATGCAATTTTTATGATATTGTTATCATAATCGATTTCATATGCTGAAGGTTTTAAACTTTCTGCAATTTCTTTCGACATTGTCGAAATTTCAGTCCACGTTCCAATTGAGCTTTCCTTTGCTATTTCTTCGCACGCATGTTCGAGATCCCTGCATTCTGGCGCTTTTTGAACATAATACATTGCTATGAGATCTTTTTCATTGGGAACATAATCCAAATCTACATAATCAACCATTTTACAATCACCTTTTTTACAATATCAAAGTATTAGGCACTAAAGAAAAATTTATCTTGAAAAAATAGACTTAATTCTAATTTATTGAGAAATCGATGTGATGGAAAAACCATAAAAAATTTATAACAACAACAATTTTTTACATTGTGATTAATGATGAGTAAAGCAACTAAAGCAATCCTAATAGACGCCAAAGAATTAGGTTTCAAAAGCGCTCAATTAATTGAGGATTTATCGAGATTTTTAGCAGAAAATTTGCCACAATTAAAAATTACTCTTAACGGAAACGATATCGACATTTCAATGCCTGAAACCTTGTCAAAAAGAGCTGTTAAACTCAGGATTAAGAAAT
>JAEOUI010000267.1 GCA_016839425.1 Promethearchaeota archaeon | reverse complement strand
TGTTACTATAATTAAACTAAATAATAAATATTGTTAACAATGGATCCTAATATAATTGTAAATGGGATTTTTTCAATAATTTTCATATTAATTTCAATGCTTATTGGAATTAGAATCGTGTGGGGTTATCGAAAGAATAAAGAAAGAATGTACATATATGTTGGCTTAGTATGGATTTTAATTACTGAGTCTTGGTGGTCGAGTGCTCTTTCGTTTTTAATCGCCTTTATAACTGATACAAACGGACTTCAATCGTATCCCGCCGTGTATTTACTTATTGGTAATTTACTACTCCCTATTAATCAGATCATCTGGCTAAGTCTCACGACAAACCTATTTTACAAGAAAAAGCAAAAAATTGTAGTTGGTATATATGCGATTTTCACGCTCGTTTTTGAAATTTTATTGTTGTTTTTCATCTTTACTGATACGACAGCTATAGGTGAGGTCGTTTCAATCGTAGATGTAGAATATACCCCACTCTTTTTGGTCTGGATATTAGTAAATTTGTTAGTATTTGTAATACCGGGATTTATATTTGGCCGAGTAACTTTAAAATCTGATGCTCCTGACCGTAAACTAAAGGGAAAGTTACTAATTATAGCATTTGCGATTTTTACCATAGGAGCAATTTTAGATTCTGCATCTTTTATGCCTTCTGAATTACTTCCAGTTACTAGGATTATTCTGATTGCTAGTGCTTTTTGTTACTACGGTGGATTCATCCTACCCAAATGGATGAAAAAGATATTTAAAATAGAAGATGAGGAATAAAAATTATTCCTCCAAAAATTCCTCTTTTCTTTCTCCTTTGCATCATACTAATTAAATATATAAATAAATAATCGAATTATCTATTAATACTTATAGATATAATTTAAAAAACTTCAGAGGTTATTTTATTATGCCTCAAATTATTGAAGACATTTGGATATTAACTGATTGTGGAGTAGCTGTATTTCAAAAAGTCGGTAATAAAAAGTTAGATGAACAATTATTTGCTATGTTAATGAGTGCTTTAAATTCTTTTGCAGAAGAACTTGCCGAAGGAGGGCTCTCCAATTTTGAAATTAAAGACAAGCGCTTTAGTATCGTTAAAAAAAATAATTTCTTATTTATTGCTACTTCAAGCCCAAAAATAAAGGACAAAAAAGTAATGACCGAATTAGATATCGTTTCAAATAAATTTTTTGAGCGATATCCAGAAGATGTAATATGCAATTGGAATAATGATATAGAATTTTTTGCCGATTTTGACGAAGTTTTAACACAAACTCAAAACGCAGAGAAACGGGTTCAAAGCTTTTTCGATAACATGTAATTATATTCAAGCGATATTATAAAATATAATCTATAATTTAATAGCTAAATACTTACATAAAAAAATATACTTAAATTAAATCAATGAATTGTAATGAAAGCGATAGGAATAGTATTTTTATACAATAGAAATATTGGTGCACCCCAAGATGTTTCATCTAAATTTAGCGAGTTTTTCCCACAAGTGACTGAAAATTTAGTAAAAGAAGGCTTATTAAGCTTGTCAGACCTAAAGGAAATAATGGATTTAAAATCCATATATTGGGGTGGTATCAAGGAAAAATTTGATGAGTTCTTGCTAGACGAAGATTCGATTGGCAAGCTTGGATGGCAGGTTTTTAATAAACACTCTGGAAAGGATGCTTCCGACGAAGTTAAAAGCTTGATTTATGATGGTTCTAGGGCACCTTGGAATTATTCTTTAGCTGTCTGTGTGTTATACGAATAAAGATCTTAAAATTCGACTTTCTTTTCTTTTTAGAGTGAAAGGTGATTTTTCAAGTAATATAAGGCTCGTTCGTTCATAGGATTTCTATTTAATTCTTCTAACTGACTTTTTATTGTGTAAATTTCAATCTTTTTCAAAAAATCTTGATTGAGGGTTAAAGTATTTGTTTTTCCATAACCGTCGTGAAATGTTGACCTGAGTTCTGAGCATATAGATAAGTTTTGGGTGAGAAAATATATATAAATGAAATCTTGAGCTTTTACGCCAATTTTCCAATTATCTAGATTAATTATACCATTAAATCGGATTGAAGTAGGTTCTTCTTTAACGATAATATTTCTTTCGCTAAAATCGTTGTGAATGGCAATTGGATCTTCTTCTTCTTCGATTAAAGAAAAATTATCATTGAAATAAGTTTTAATTTTATCAATAAATTCAAATTTGTTATTTTTTAAGGAATTTAAGATTCTTTCGAGTTCATTGTTAAAAATCTCTGACCAATTCTTCTTGGCAGATTTTTTTGATATATCTGTAATTTTTTCATAGAAAGCATTGAACTTTATACTATGAAGTTTGCCAAGATTTCTCCCCAAGCTATTAAATAAATTTAATAATTTAGGTGCGTCTAAGGAGATCTTTTCTTCATTTAACCCTTTTAAATAGAAATAAAGTGGTTTTCCTTGGATGTATGGATGTAAGGAATAGACGCAAGGCAAGATTTCTTTACTCTCATCGAAAAAGATCAAATCACCAACGGGTAAGAGAGGAGGATTCTGAGAGGAAAAAATATATCTTCCTTGAGGTTTTAAAATAATTTTTTTTATCTCTGCTCTAATTTCTGGAGCATTTATATCAAGAGTTCCATCTAAGAAAGGAAAGAGTAATTTTTCTCCACAAATATTATCCTCAATCCTGAATGAGCTATCTATACATTTAAGAATAATATCTTGTTCAAATTTAAGTCGAAAAATCGTATTTTGCCGTCCAATCCTCTCATAAGGCCCTCTAAGTCTTTTTAAATCGCCCAAGTTTTTTAATATTTCTACATTTGAGAGTATAGTCTTTATATCGTTAAAGCTATAATATTTTTCTTCAATTGGATAAAGTTTCTCAATGTAATTTAGATTCAAGAGGTATCGTACAGTTGCTTTGATCCTATCCATTGCCACCTCTTCTAAAGAGATATCAAAATCAGGTGAGACGGTCATTGCAACATCGAATGGTGTTTTAATGGATGTTTTATACAAGTAATGAAAAGCATATTTGAGACCTCTCTGTTGTTTACCTGCAAGGTCCTGATTGCCAAAAATTTTTTCTCGAAAATCGTTAATATCCACCTGACATTTTTCAATTTCCAAAGGATCGTCTTTTAAAGCGGCCTGATATAATTTCGAGCATATATTCACTAAGTTTCCAAGGCTTGGTACCAATCCTGCATAATTTCTTAATTCTTTGGGAATTAATTGAAGAAAATGAGAAAAGTGTCTTTCTTTACCGCAACATACTAAGAAGTCTTCTCCTAAATTTTCTATATATCCCTTATAATTTCCGAATTTATCAGAAGAATCTTTAATTCCAATCAAATTGGGAAATTCTCTTAATACTGAAAGTAGAATCGGAGAAATATTATTGTTAAAAAAAAGGTTTGGATTGTTGTAAAGTATTATTTTATTCTCCAAGCTGAAATTTTCGAAAATTTGCTCATAATAACTTTTTAATCCATCTTCTTCTTTGAATTCTAAGGGAGGTGGGATCATAAACGATAGATGCTTGAATTTCTTTCCTAATGTTTCAATTTCGTCTAAGATAATTTCTGGATTGTTTCCAAAAATGCCCGTGATAATTGGTATTTCTTTTTTTGTTATTTCGTAAGCTAATTTAATTAAACTACTCTTTTCATCGATTTTATTTGAAAAATAAACCCCCTCCCCTGTAGTACCAAATAATAAAAGGCTACCAGCTCCGTTCAAGCAAGTGTGTCTAAAAAGCAAGGAATTTAACTCCTTGTTAATTTTATAATTTTTATCAAAAAATGTAATGGTTGGACAAATGATTCCTCTAATTTTTTTAATATTTGACATGGTATTGATATTTTTATTTTTATATGAAAAAATACTAATTTTAACTCTTCTGAGGGATTATATAATCGTCTATAAAACTTTTCATCACTCTCAACTCGCTTAAAATAATATTAGATTGTCAATCGTTATTAAAGTTTCTAGATAATGTTATTTTATTTATAATGATGAATAAGTTTTATATTCAGTAAGGAATCCATTATTAAATTTAATATAATAAAATCGTAAAGCTTTAAATACGAAAAAACAATTTTATTAAACCTATACAAGTAGGTTTTTTAAAAAATAGAGGTTTAATAAAATGGCAAATAACAAGGGATATATCCTAGCTATTCTTGCAGGAATATTAGCTTTAATATCTATTGTTACACCTGTTGCTTTCAGAGATGACTCTAATGCGACAATATATGTATGGATGTGGACTTTATTCACTATAAAAATAGGCGATGGAGATACGCAAACAGGTTGGTTTGACAATTCTACTTTGCAAACCTGGGGATTTGTTTCTACTATTATTATATTGCTCGCAATGGTAATACTATTCGCTTCTGGTGCTAAAGCTAAGGGAGATAATAATCCTGCTGCTTTTATTTTAGGTGGAATAATGCTTATAGTGGCTCCACTTTTGCTTTATTTTACTTTTTTAGATATAGATTTTGTAGCTTCATATCACACTACAGTACTTGGATACCCTGTTGATCTTCTCCGTGCTATGGAGTTTTGGGACAATATGGGTTTCTCTGTTGGTTTTATCCTGCCCTTCGTTGGTGGTGGTATAGCTATAATTGGAGCTTTTGTATAAAAATACTATTTTTTTATTTTTTTTTAACAATATTATTTGGTATTAACTTTTAATTTATGAATTTTCTCACGATCTTCCCTCTAGGTTCGGTTTCTTCGAAAAGAATGGCTTGAAAAGCGTAAATTTTAGTTTCTTTTTCCTTCCAAGCGTTGCTTGGGAGCATTGCTTTCTGACAGGTGTGGTTTAAAAATTCTTTTACCGTCCAATTTCGATCGTGATCCACGGGGACTTGAGGTAAAAGGAGTCCTCTTCTTGCCCCCCTTTCGGCAATGAGCCCATCCCTACCGATGACAATCTTTTGCAGGTATTCTTCGGGTTTATCAACTATAATTAATTCTGGAGGCGTGAGAATCGATATTTCAATCACGATATCGTCCATTTCTCCAAAAGTTACGGGAGCAAAGCGTGGATCCTCGATAGCTGAGCTTATGGACACTCGGTGAACCACCTCAAACAATTCAAAACGAGGTTCTATGTAGCCAATACAACCACGAAGAGGATTTCCCGAAACTTTTGTCTGATTCAAGGTTACGAACGCACCGTATTTATTTCCAAATTTTTGTTTAATTTCGCTTGGAACGGTCATCTTGTGTTTATTTTTGAGGTAATATTCTATGTTATCTCGGGCAAACTTGACAAGTAAGGTACCATCCTCAATAGTGATTTCTTCTTTCGACGACATTATTAGAAAGCTTTAAAGTATTTTTTATTGATTTGATCTATTCAACTAAATGTAATGAATCTTTGTATTGAAAGTGTGTATCTACGAATTCCTAAAACATAACACTCTTTATTAATAAACTGTTAAAACCTGCTTTAAGATGTTTTTGTTCCTAACAATACTTGACCATTAAAATCCGAATCTTCTCGATTTATTTCTTTTCCTTTCAAAAATACTTTCCAAATTTTTATGGAAGTTTTCCAGTCATCGAAAGGCGAATATTTTGCCATTGTTTTAAATTTTTTTGAGTCTATTTTATAATGAGGAACCTTTTCAATAATCGCAATATCTGCGTTATAACCTTTTCGTATATATCCTTTATTGGTTAATCCAAATATTTTTGCTGGATTTTCAGAAGAAAATTTTACAAAAACATTCATGGGTATTGAATCTAAAAGCAGTAAGGGATATGTTTCAAAACCAGGAAAACCTGAAGGGGCTTCCTTAAATGGACTGGATTTCTCGAGGATTGTATGGGGAGCATGATCCGTACCTACTAAATCAACTTGTCCAGAAGTGAGTTGGTCGAGTAAAAATTCCTGATCTTCATTTGTTCTCAATGGTGGCATGACTTTTCCATAGGCAGGGTTATTAAGTATCAGTTCTCTTGATAAAAGCAAGTGATGTGGCGTAATTTCAAAAGAAATCCTTTGTTTATACCCTAGTTTAGAAATATTTTCTTTTAAGAGCTTAAAACTTGACGAGGCACTTATATGACAAAAGTGAACGATCGGCAAGTTGCCTTGATCGATTTCTGAACGGGATATAATTTCTTTGTAGTTATCTAATACAAATTCAATAAATTTTACTTCGTTTACTTTATCGTGAATTATATCATGAGCTATAAGAGGTGGAGTTCCCGATTCTATATATTCGTTAAATCTTTTATAGGTGGTTTTTTTATTTTGGGCGATATCGGGATGAAAAAATATAATGACTTGAAATTTTGAAGAAAATAGAAGTATTTTTTGAATGTTCGAAGGATTCATCCAATCTATTCCAGATAAAGAATCGTGTGGATACACTTTAAATCCTATAACGCCTAGTTTCACTATTTTCTCCATTTCCTCTTCGTTGATATCGTTCGGAACTCCAGAAATAAATCCCACATCTACTTTAATTTTATTTTTCGCCGTTTCAATCCAATTCTTGACTTGGTTCGCTGTTATTGCGGGTGGAACGGTATTTGGCATGTTAAACACCGTTGTTATGCCCGAAAATGCCGCAGCGCTTGTTGCCGATTGAAATGTTTCTTTATGTGATTGTTTCATATCTCTCAAATGAGAGTGGATATCAATGATACCTGGAATGCCTATCCTGCCTCCGCAATCAATATATGTATTTTCCTCATCGATCTTTATAATCGAATCAACATCTGCCTTATTTGGGTTAATTTTTACATCTTCAATTATCCCTTCTTTGATAAAGATCATAACATTTTGAATTTTTCCATGAATACATGCTTTCAAATTATCGAGGATCAAATTCTTCACTTTTTCTATCGTTTAAAAAGTTAATATATAAAGTCGTATCTGGCAAGTTATTAATCATAGTTATTCTTGCAAAAATAATATTATCTATAATTAAAGAATGGTTCCTAGCTAATTTATTTGTAAATGTAAGGAAGTAGTCCTTTTTTGTTGTTAAGATAAAAATATAGTCGGAAATGTTGTTTAATTGCTCTAAATCAACTATGCTTATCTTATTATTTTCTACTTGGCTTATTTCTTCATTAGTAAACCAAGAAAAATTACAAACGAAAGCAATTTTTAATTTTTTTATCGAAATAAAAAAATCTATAATATCATCGTTTTCTTGAAATTTTTTGACCGATATACCTGGTGTAGATTTAATCCAGAAACCTTCATTTATTTGAGATTTATCCATGCCTTTTTTTAGCAATAACGCTTGACTCCTTTCGTCTGGTCCCAAATATCTTAAGTTATTTCCTTCGAATTTTATGATAGAATTATTATTTTGGATGAAAATGTATAAATCATTTTGCTTATTTATGCCATACGATGTACAAAAAGAAGTTCTTATTATACTACAAATCTCGTACACATCTTGGGGAGTTTCACCTTCGTCAATATCCTTTTTATCATATTTAGATAAAGAATCTATAAGGATTAAGAAAGTCGTCAAGATTATCAACGAGAAGAGTGAAATTCTTTGTTTTTATTATCCAGCAAATTTTCTGAATAGGTCTCCCATGCCTTTTCCACCAAATCCTGGGGGGAGTCCTTTTCCTGGGAACGCCCCCTTTCCTCCCTTGCCTTTTTTCGCCATTTTACCGAATGATTTCATCATTTTTTTCATCTGCTTGTATTGATCGAGCATTCGATTGATCTCTGCGTATTCTACACCAGCACCCCTGTGGATCCTTCTTTTTCGTTCCTTTTTGATAATTAAAGGGTTTTCCTTTTCGTATTGGGTAAGAGAATTTAATATCACTTCCCATTTTTGAATGTTCTTTTCTGCGTCCTCTTTCAAGGCGTCGGGAATGTTACCACCCCCCATCATTCCAAGAATATTTTTCATTTTTCCTAATTTTTTCATGTTCTTGAGCAGGGTACATAAGTCATCGAGCGTGAACTTACCGTGAAGCATCCTTTTTTGAAGCTCTGGATCTGCCATGGCTTCTGACTCTTGCACTTTTTTAACGAGAGCTTCTAAATTTGCTATGCCTAGCAAGTTTCCTACAAAATCTGTTGGATCAAATTCCTCTAATTCCTCGATTTTCTCTCCCATTCCCGTGAATCTTATGGACGATTTCGTGGCAGCACAAGCAGAAAGGGCACCACCGCCCTTAGCGGTACCATCTAGCTTGGTAACTATGATGGAACCAATATTAGTTGCGTTTGCGAACTCCTGGGCTTGGTTAAAAGCTTGTTGACCCAATGTTCCGTCGATGACAAGTATGACCTCGTTCGGTTTCAAGGCGGCTTCTATCTTTTTCATCTCTTCGATCAGCTCCTTTTCTTCCTTATGCCTGCCCGCAGTATCCACGATAACGATGTCGTTTCCGTCGTTAATTGCTTTTTTCGTTTCTTTCACGGCGATTTTTAGAGCGTTATTTTCGTTCGGATTACCGTAAGTTTCCACTCCAATTTGTTTCGTGAGTTGCACTAACTGGTCGTATGCCCCTGGACGCCACGTGTCGGTAGTAAGGGCTGCGACCTTAAATCCCTTGCTTTTAAAATGGTAAGCAAGCTTGCCAACCGTCGTTGTTTTTCCCGAACCTTGAATTCCCACGAGTAAGATGACATTCTTCTTCCCTGGCTTGATCCTTATGGGCGTTTTCCTTCCTCCCAGGACGCGTATCAGTTCGTCGTGTACGAGTTTGATTACGAAGTCCTTACGCTTGGCTTTTTGTAGCTTGGTGTTCATTGCTGCTTTTTTAATATTTTCAGTCATCTCGAAGACTAGGTCCACTTTAACATCCGCCTCGAGCATTGCTCTTTGGAGATCCTGGATTATGGCTAAAATCTCTTCCTTGTTTATGGAAGGTAGTTTGCGAATCTTTCTCATCAGGTCTTCGAGTTTTCTACCGAATTCTTTCATGTAATGTCATCGATGTGTTGTGCTTATTTTAGAAATTAAATTAAAAATCCTTGCAAATAGTAATGTGGTATTTAATTTAAAAAAAGCTATAATAACATTTATGAATTATAAAATAACTAAATAATCTTTTTCGAAAAATTTAAACTAGCAAGAAATAAATTTTAGGGATAATATTAATTGTTATAAACAACAAATAAAGAACGAAAGGTGAGAAAGCTTTTTCAATTAGAAGAGTGGAAGTCCAAAAATTAAAAAGTGGACAATACATAATGGTAGATAACGAACCATGCGTTATCAAGTCAACTGAAAGGTCTAAAAGCGGCAAGCACGGTCATGCTAAAGTGCGTGTTGTTTGCGTTGGATTATTCGATGGAAACAAGAGATCTCTTACGATTCCTTCGGGGCATCTAACTGAAGTTCCCGAGATCTTGAAAGGTACTGCACAAATTAACTTTATCGAAGAAAGTGCGATTAATATTATGAATTTAGAATCTTATGAGTCGGTCGATGTAGAATGGCCTACCGAAGAAGAATTAGTCACCAAGCTAAAGGAATTGCAAGCAGAACCTGCGAAGTTGTCAGCAGCTCAAGTAGAGATATGGGAAATTGCTGGTAAGACGCTAATAAATCGAGTCATCCTTAACTAATTACTTTTAATTTTTTTTAGATAAATCCAAAAAACTTTACAATTCAAGAATATTTATAAAAAATTTTGATTTTCATGGAAGAAAAATCAATTGCCTTAGCTTGTAGAATGGACTCCGAAAAGGCATTTGCTTTGTCTAAAAAGCTTTTTGAATTTCTTGTGAAAAAAAGAGGGCAAGTTGTATATTTAGAAACGCGTATAGCTCCTAAAATCCTTCCAACAAGCGCCAGAGATTTAAGCGAAATGACCTCTCAAAATACCAAGTTTGTTCTTTCAATAGGTGGTGATGGAACCCTTTTAAGAGTTGCGGGAAGCATAGATCAAGTAGATCCTCCTCCTATTTTAGGAATAAACATTGGATCTGTAGGATTCTTGGACGAATCAAATGGTAGAATGATTTTTGACGATGTCGATAAAATTTTAGCTGGAAATTATACAGTTGAAACTTGCTCTAAAATATCGACTTATCTCGTAAACGATAAAAAGGAAGAAATTAAGCTTGGAAATTGCTTAAACGAAGTGTTAATCGTTTCGTCTAAAAACTCTAAAGTTTTGCAAATTGCTATAAAAGTAAATGGCGTCCATTTAAACAGGAGTTATTTAGATGGAGTTATTATTTCCACTTCCACAGGTTCCACGGCTTATAATCTAAGCGCTGGAGGCGCTATCGTGCATCCTTCTTTGAATGTGATGCAGATAGTTCCCTTAAATCCCTTCGCTCGTTCAGGGTTAAAACCCATAGTCCTTCCAATGGAAACTGTCATTGATGTGAAGCTTTTAAGACCTCGTTTAAGTGGAAGAATCCTTCTTGACGGACGCAATGTGTTTAAAGACATACAACCTCACTCTTTGATACGGATTCGAAAATCGAGTTCAGAAGTTAGGTTTATTCGTTTTAACGAAAGTTATTACAGACGACTTAGGAAAAAAATCATTGGTCTAGTACCTATTCCTCGAGATGACAGCCCAGAAGAGTACTGATTATGGGACAAGATGAAAAAATCCTTATTTTTGATACAAATATTTTTTTATTAGGAATCGATTTCAATTTAATTAAAGGAACGATCTATACAACTCCTGGGGTTATCAAGGAAATAGAACACGAAAAATATACTGAAAAAAATCGAACAATTATACAAAGAATTCAAGTGGCTTTGGAAAGAAAAAAATTGATAGTTAAAAAACCACTTAAAAAAAATGATGAAAAAATAGAAAAAACATCCCTTTTCACGGGAGATTTTAACGCCTTATCAAAAACAGATAAAGATGTAATAAAACTTGCCTTAGAATTAAAAAATGAATCTAAAAAAAAAGTTGTGGTTTATACAAACGATTATTCAATGGAAAATTTATGCTTGAAACTTGGTCTTGAATTTTCACCAGTTGGGAAGAAAGGTATTGTGAGAGGAATCGTCTGGGAAGTTTATTGTCCATTTTGTAAAGAATTACACGATCCTACCCAATTAAACCGACAATGCGAAAGATGTGGTCAAAAATTAGTTCGGAGAAAAAAAAATTAGTGAAAATTTATAGGAATGTTCTTATTTGTTTAATAAAGAAAATAATGGTGAGATAAATAGGCGTAAAAATTAACGAACTTGTAAAAGAAACAAGAAGAACAATTACTTTCGATAATTTACATAATCATGCTATAGCTATTGATGCTTTCAACACGATATATCAGTTTCTAGCGATTATACGTCAACAAGACGGGACACCATTAAAGGATTAGAGCGGAAATGTGACTTCACATCTTTCTGGCATTTTTTATAGAACAATAAACTTTATAGAGCATAATATAAAGCCCATTTATGTGTTTGATGGAAAACCGTCAGAATTGAAATTGGAAACCATTCAAAAACGAAGGGAAGTTAAAGAAGAAGCGAAAAAAAAAATGGTACTTGCTCAAGAATCTGAAGATTTTAGAGAAGCAAGAAAATATGCTCAACAAACATCAAAATTAACTTCAGAAATGTTAGAAGAAAGTAAGAAATTAATTGGATATTTGGGTGTACCGATTATTCAAGCAGTCTCGGAAGGTGAAGCACAATCTGCATATTTAGTTGAAAATAACGACGCATGGGCGATCGCTTCCCAGGATTATGATACTCTCTTATTTGGTGGGCAAAGATTAGTCCGAAATTTCGCAGTAAGTAGAAGTAAGAAAGTAAAAGATACAAAAATAACATTAGACATAGAATATATTACACTGGCCAAGGTTCTCGAAAAATTAGATATTAATCGGGAGCAATTAGTCGAGATGGCAATACTCATTGGTGTGGATTTTTTTCCTGGTATTAAGGGCATTGGGCAGCATACTGCGTTAGAATTGATAAAAAAATATGGTTCAATAGAAAATTTAATTAAAAATAAGGTTTCAGTGGGTAAAAACGAGATAGATATTGATATAGAACAAGCAAATGATATCAAACGAATCTTTCTTGAGCCTGAAGTATCAAAAGATTATCCAAAACCTAAATGGGATAAAATTAATTACGAGAAAGTCGAGGAACTCCTTATAGAAACTCACAATTTCTCAAAACAACGAGTAATGAACGCACTTGAACGCTTGAAAAAAATTGATTCCTCGAAGATACAAGTTTCATTAGATAGTTTCTTTAAAAAAAACGAATAAATAGATAAATTGTTAAATAGAAAAATTTTTACATGATAAATACTAATAATACTCATAAATAAAAAAAGAGAATATGAATAAAAATGTCATCTAACAACAATAATGACAATAATGGAAGCAACGATGGCAATGACGCTAATGGCGGTCCATCGGTTTCTTTAAGAGTTCAAAAAGCAAAAGAGCGGGACATTGGACGCAACATCGTAAGGATTGATTCAAAGATAATGGAAGAATTGAATATCCAATTAGGCGATGTTATTTCCATTAAGGGTAAAAAAGAAAGTGCCGGTATCGCATGGCCTAGTTACCCTCAAGATCAAGGCTTAGGAATTGTCCGTTTTGATTCACGGTTAAGAAAAAATACGGGAACCAGCATAGATGACACCATAGAAATAAGAAAAGTTAATGCATTAACGGCACAGAATGTTGTATTGTCTCCTGCAACAGTTAAAATCAAAACAAATCCACGATTTGAAACATTCGTTAGGAGAAAATTAATTAATTATCCAGTAACCATTGATGATACGATTCACATATCGATTGGAATTAGTCGAGAAATATTATTTAAAGTTAAAAGCCTTAAACCAAGAGGAATTTGTGTTATAAAACAAGAAACAGTAATACATATAAGTGAAAACATAACTCCTGAAGAAGAACCTAAAGGAGATTATGTAACTTATGAGGATGTAGGGGGATTAGATCGAGAAATTCAAAGAGTTCGAGAAATGGTAGAACTCCCCCTAAGACACCCCTCTTTATTTAAAAGGCTTGGTATTGATCCTCCCAAAGGGGTTCTACTAAGAGGACCTCCTGGTTGTGGAAAAACTCTTTTGGCAAGAGCAGTAGCAAACGAAAGTGAAGCTCATTTTATTTCAATAAATGGTCCAGAAATAATGAGCAAGTTTTATGGAGAATCAGAAAAAAAGTTACGGAAAATCTTTGTTGAAGCTGAAGAAAAAAGTCCATCGATTATATTCATTGATGAAATAGATGCTATTGCTCCAAAAAGAGAAACAGTTACGGGAGAGGTCGAAAGAAGAGTAGTAGCGCAATTACTAGCATTGATGGACGGATTGCATAGCAGGGGCAGAGTAATAGTTATTGGTGCTACAAACCGACCTAATAGCTTGGATGAGGCATTAAGACGTCCAGGGAGGTTTGATAGGGAAATAGAAATAAAAGTCCCTAACGAAAAAGGAAGAAGGGAAGTATTTCAGATCCACACGAGAAATATGCCTCTTGATAAAAAAATTTCATTAAACGAATTTGCTCGAATCACTCACGGATTTGTAGGTGCTGATATTTCAGCTGTATGTAGGGAAGCAGCAATGGCGGCTTTAAGACGATACTTACCCCAAATAAACTTGGAATCAGAAGTCATTGAAGAGGAATTGCTCTTACAAATGGAAGTGCTAAAAGACGATTTTGAAGAAGCTTTAAAAGAAGTACTTCCTTCAGGGATTAGAGAAGTATTTGTAGAAGTTCCAAATGTTCCATGGGAAAGAATTGGTGGTTTGGAACTTTTAAAACAAAAATTAATTGAAGCAGTCGATTGGCCTTTATCACATCCAAAAATTTTCAAGAGAATGGGAATCTCCCCTCCTAAGGGTATTCTCTTATATGGGCCTCCTGGATGTGGTAAAACGCTTTTAGCAAGAGCCGTTGCCACCGAAACGAAAGCTAATTTTATTTCAATAAAGGGACCTGAATTACTTTCAAAATGGGTTGGAGAAAGTGAAAAGGCTATAAGAGAAGTGTTTCGAAAAGCTAAAATGGCTTCTCCCTGTATAATCTTTTTTGATGAGTTTGATTCTATTGCCCCAAGTAGGGGTCGTGTTACTAACGACTCGGGAGTAACAGAAAAAGTACTATCACAACTTTTAACAGAATTAGATGGTTTAGAAAGCAAGAGAGACATCGTGGTAATTGCTGCTACGAACAGACCTGATATCTTGGATCCAGCACTTATTAGACCTGGAAGAATTGATAGGATTTTACTAGTTCCAGCACCAGATATTAAAAGCAGGACCGAAATTCTTAAAATATTTACTCAGAATATGCCCCTTGCTTCGAATCTTACCATTGAGGCCTTAGCAGAGATGATTAGCGATGGGTTTTCAGGAGCAGATATCGAAACTTGGTGCCGCGAAGCCGCGATGATAGCACTTCGGGAAAATATTCGGGCAAGAAAAATTTCTCCTGATCATTTTGTTGAAGCAAGAGAAGCAATTCATCCAACAATAACTCCCGAAGTTATAAAGTGGTACGAGTCTTTTGCTGAGAAATTGAAGAGAAGAAGAATAGAAGGCGACGAAAAACAAGAGGGATTATTCGTATGAGAATCCACAAATTTATAATGAGTAAAATACTTTCAATCACGATTTACTTCTCATTTTTAAAATAAAATATATACACAGGTGATAAATCATCGAATCGCAACGTTGGAACCAAAAACCAGTCGTGAATACTATTATTGACCTGCTAATACGAAATAAGGGGGAAATTATGGATAAGAGGTTAGAAGAACTGCTTAAAAAAGAATTTCCTTATGTCAATTCTTATTTACTTGAAGAGATTTACTTGAAACTCGAAAGCAGGAATATTATTAATGTATTCCGAGTTAGCAAGAATAAAAACATGATCGTGCTCAATAAGGATAACTTGGCAATTAGGGAAGAAATAATGCATGAATTAGAATAATTCCTTTTCTTGCCAATTAAGACAAGCTCGAGATAGATTTATATCCTTATTTTTTGAATTATATAATCTCTGTCTTATATTGATAAAAACGGGATAATTTATCGCATTGCCCATCAATAACATCTCCCCAACGCCTAAACTAGAAATCATATCGGCATATTCTTTTGTTATTGCTTCTGAACTTTCCATGAGGTGTTTTAAATCGTAAGGATTTTTAATATTTAATATCATCTTTGAGTTTAACTGGGAAAGAGCAGTAGTGCTTAATTTTTTTGGTCTCTGACTTATCAAACATAGGCACGCCATAAATTTCCTTCCTTCTCTTGCAATTGTTTCGATGATTGATTTCGATATAGCTTTAGAATGAGCTGCTTCAGGGGAAAATTGATGTGCTTCTTCGATAATTAAAAGGAATGGCGGAATTTCGTTCATCCGTCTCATATAAAACAATCGAGAACAGATGTAATCCACTATAATTTGTTTTTTCCGTATATTAATTTCATTTTGCAAATCGATTATGACAAGCTTTTGAGGTTTGATTATATTCTTTAACAAGGGGTTTTCTGATGGTCCAAAAATTCTTAGATAATGCAATTCTTCAAGCCATCCTATTAATGCTTGTCTTGAATTCTTATTTCCATCTTGTTCCTCCTCAAGACATTGTATTATGTCTGGAATGGAATAATTCTTTTTTGTTTTTTTTAATTTTTTAATGTGTTTTGATAATTCTCTTGATTGTACATTGGATATCTCGTTTTGCACTTTTCTAAACGATTGAGCGTTCATGATTGGAACTGCAATTTGGAAATAGCTTGCGTCTTGAACCATTATTTTATCTTTTAGTTCAGGAATCTCTTTTAAATATGTATATTCTCCATGGACATCCACAAGAAAAATAGCTGGAATTCCATAATTATTATCCGAGGATAACAATTCTTCAATAAGAACTGACATTAAATAGCTCTTACCCGCACCGGATATTGC
>JAEOUI010000266.1 GCA_016839425.1 Promethearchaeota archaeon | reverse complement strand
GAGAATTTTTCAATTCCCTTGATTTTAGACTTGGCAGAGTTCCTCCTTTAAATCTTTCGACAATAATTTATTTGAGAGAGATGGAAGCAAGCTGCCTCCTAGAGGCAACCGATTAATGATATGGGAGCAAAATTGAATACCTTTCAAGGTTTCTCGCAATATATCGGGGTTTGCGCGGATCGTGAAAAAGAAATTTATCGTGGAGATCCACGTGCTTAGCGTCCGTTTCCCGCGAAAATCGATAAGTTTTTTAAGGGAGCTGAACTCTTGTTCAATGAGATTTGTTGTTACACACTTACCCTTGAACACTTTTGCGAGAGCTTCAAGAGTAACGCCAATCTCTGGATTGGAGTGGGCCCACACTCCAATCCTTCCCTCATCCTTGAAATAATGATAGACATGCGTTTCTGCATTCATGTAGGGATTTTTCGGACCGCGCTTCCGCCGTTTCCGTTTTCGCATCTTTTCTTCCCTTGTAATTTTCTTTGGACGATTTCTCCCTCCTTGTTTTCGACCTCGCTTTCCTGTTTCATGCTTGGTTTTAATTGATTCTGACACGCGAACCAAGAACGTGTTTTCCTGTTGAAAGATATCGTTTAAGGTAGCTACATGAATGGTTTTCACTTGTTTTTCATCGTGTTGAATTAAATCAATGCAAATTCTTCCATATGGAGGCTGATGCACGTGTCTCACGTGTATCAAATTGTATCCCAACCCCGTTGCTGCACCTTTATAGATAGAAAAATCATCTGTTATGAGGATTGGAATGTGTTTTCCAATTCTAGCTTGAGCTCTCAATAATGTTGAGATAATTCGCTCTTTCTTGCGATGTTTGACTAAATCCCAAGCCAAGACCTCCTTTTGGTCGTTCACAACTGCGATCAAGTAAAACGTGTGCTTGTCAATGTGGATCCACGTTTCATCGACAAAAAGTGCCTCAGCTACTTTTGGTGAAGACCAGACCTGAAGCAAGTGCCGTGATCCATTGACTGCGTTGACTACTTGCTGAAATATTCGTGAAACCGTGGATTTCGAACAATTTAATGTCATTTTTAGCCCTTCAACATTAAATTTCCCAGTTTCAAAAAATTGGCATAATTCTTCTCGTAACCACGACTCGACTTCTTTAAAGAACGCGCTCGTATGCGAATAAAAGTATTTCCCGCAATCCTTGCAATAGAACATCTGCGGGCTTCCTTTAACTGAAGTATCGTGTCCATTCTTCACGAGATTTTCAGACTTGCACCCTCTTGGAGAACTTGGACAAAGAATTGGGATTTTTACATTACCTGAAACGTCACTAACAGTAATGGTATTAGATTCAAAAAACCTCTTGTTCATTTTAACTCAATTCTCCTATTAAATAATAAATTGCTACATGTGTTTTGAATCTAAACCTATATATCTTTTATGAAACAAGAGATTTTTTAAAAAGCGAGAATATTTATATATTTTCGTCGGTCATTGGAAATTGGAAATTCTCTACTAAATTTTAAAATATTAAAAAAACAAATTTTAAAAAACAGATTTGTTAATCAAAATTATTTTAACGGAACGAAGTTGGGGTAATGCTCTTGGAATACCTAGAAAATAAATATTGTTTCATTCGAAGTTTATTGTATGTATTTACTTTTCAAGGATTGCACTATCTTTATGATTATTTACCCAGCTTTGCTACAGCGGTCATTGGTGGAATCAACGAGTCCGTTTATCAACATAGTAAAATAGCTTTCTTTGCATACTTGATCCTATTATTGATAGAATTCATAATATTTAAAAATAAACTTGAAGACAAGGACAGATTCTTGTTTTCGGGCTTGCTTTCAACCATATTGATTCCTTGGATAATGTTCGTATTTTGGTTCTTCCTACCGTTATTTTATAACGCACAAATTCCAATTATAGTCCTTGAAATTGTATATGCAATAGGAGTGACCTATTTGATGGTGTTGGCCGTGAGCTTTCTTGATCAAAACTTGATAGAATTAGAATATAAGAGGAATATGAAAATAATCATCTTGATAACTATCTTTTTAATGACTGCCCAATATATTGTTTTTACTTTTCAACTTCCTTGGCATGACTTTTTTGCAGATCCTCTTGCTTAATACATTTTTCGAAATTAAAAACAATGGATTCAAAGCATCTAAGATATATTCAAAATTTTTCCAATATTCTCAGAATCGAGTTGAATGGAATGAAATTCAGTGGTATTATGTATCTTAAAAGGGAGTTTAATTTTCTTTGGATTAAAAAAAAATGGGAAATTTTTAAATAGATACGGATTTACGCGTATTTCGAGATGAATTAAATCTAATAATTCCACAAAATATCGATAGACACATAGCAAATATGCTAAATCCAATATTGAGAAAAAAAATCAAGCGCAAATCAAAAACCATTTGTTGATAATAGCGATTTCCGGCGATTCCAGATATTGAGGCAAGTTGTAATGCGTAGTTATAATCATTAAAAATCATAAAAGCTGCTACCAAAAACATTAAACCAGCCCTTGCAAAGAAAATGGCAAAATAAAAGTAAGTTTTGTTATATTTTATTTTTAAATCTAAATCCACGATTAAAACCCCGATAAATTAGTTTTTTATAATAAAAGTATTCTTTTTTAGAAAAGTTGTTTTTTCGATATTTAACTTTTATTTAGAATAAACTCAATTAAATAACCAACTAACAATTTTAAAGAGTCGACTACTAATTTTTGGTTTAAATTCTGAATATTATCATTTTT
>JAEOUI010000265.1 GCA_016839425.1 Promethearchaeota archaeon | reverse complement strand
CAAATAGAAAAGTTAAAAGATATTATTGCAGAATTTTTTGACTTGCAAGGAATAAAACTCGTTCTTACTGGTGGCGAACCATTTTTATATTCTCACTTAGAAGATTTGCTCGAGTTTTTATTGGATTATCCTCTTCAAAAAGAGATGCTTTCTAATGGAATGTTAATCACACAAAATCCAAGGATAATTGATTTACTAAAAAAAAATCACTTTAATGTATATATAAGCGTGGACGGCTTGGAAGAAACGCATAACGATTTCAGGGACGCAAATTGCTTTCAAACAACCCTGGATGGCATAAGACTTTTATTAAAAAATGATATCACGACCTCTATAAATACAATGGTTCACAAACAAAACTTAAACGAATTTCAAGACTTATTCGAGTTAATTAAATCGCTTGGTCCTATTAAAAATTGGTCCGTGGACATTCCCACTTTTGACGACAAAACTCCAAGGGAAATTGTTGAAAAATATCAAATTTCTCCAGAAGAAGGTGGAAAAATTTTAAACGATTACGGATGGGGTGTTATTTATGAATCCGAAAGTAACGACTATTGTTGTGGCCCTAATCTTATGGCCATTGATGTATCAGGGATTGTTACAAAATGTGGGTTCTTTTATGAACAAAATGTTGGAAATATCCAAGATTTAGGTCTCAATAAAGCTTGGGAATTGATTCAGAAGAACTTAAATTGGCCTTTTGCGACATTAAGATGTAAAGAAGAAAATTGTGAATTTTTAGAGGAATGCCGGGGTGGATGCAGGTATCGAGCGTTTCAGAACACGGGCGATATGTTTGGTGTCGATGCTTTCAAGTGTCTTCAATTTGGAAAGGTTCTTAAATCTAAAAATATATAGATTAAAAAAATTAAAATAATTGGTCAATGATGAGTAAACACGAAATAATAAGGTCAGAAGAAGATATCAGTCCTTTAAACAGGCAAATCATAAATGCTGTATGTCACAAATGCAATTTTTATGCAGAAAATCAGGAATATTGGGAAAAAGAGTACGAATGTGGCGCTTATAAGCTCGTTCGTCAACTCATAATGGATAAAAAAATATCTATTGATGAAATTGAAGAGATTTTCAAAAAAATTGATTTAAATCCTACCAGAGATTTGAAATAAAAAATTAAAATGAAGAATCTGAAGGCGATCTATTGTACGATTGCATCGTAATTGGAGCTGGCGTTGGTGGACTTACCTGTGCGGCAAAATTGGCTCGAAGCGGCAAGAAAGTTATTGTAATTGAGAAACTCGACCATATTGGTGGTACAAGCCATGTATTTAAAAGGAACGGTTATATTTTTCCAATGGGTCCACTTTCATTTAGTTTCCCAACACTCGTGAAAAAAATTTTAAAAGATGTAGGGATAACAGAGGATATTACTTTTGAGAGAAACCACTTTCATTTGTTTTCGCCTCAGATTGATATTACTTATTCTCAAAAATGGGACGATTTTAAAAAAAATTTAATTTATTTGTTTGAAAGTGATGCTGAGGGCATAAATTACTTTTTTAGGCAATTAGATAAAATTTTAAAGCCAATTCAAGGAATTTATGATTGGAATCCAGAATTTAATTCAGGAAAATTGCATGATAAAGCTATAAAAGAATTGAGTAAACACGAAGAAGATTCTCGGATCATTTCAGAAAGCAATTTAATATCTTCAGGGGAATTTCTCAAAGATTTAATAAAAAATGATGGCTTGAAAAGGCTTTTAGGAACTCAAGGAAGCTACGAACCTGTTATGTCACTACTTCATTTGGCATTTATGTGGAATGTGATGTCCTTGGAAGGAATATGGTTTCCTTCCTGTGGAATCCATGGTATCAATCAGCTTCTTGCCGATTTTATAAAACGATTGGGTGGGCAAATAAAGCTAAACTCTCCTGTCCGAGAAATCCTAATTGAAAAAGGAGAAGTATTCGGTGTGGAATTGATAGATGGTAATCAATATCTTGCTAAATGGATAGTTGCAAACGCTGATTATAAGAAAGTATTCCTTCAATTAATTAATCCCTCGCATTTGACATCCGAACATTTAGATGCCGTTCAAAATACAGATTATACTGGTTCTGAAATCAGTGTTTATTTAGGAATAAATCCCAAAAAAGTTGATTTGAGTAGGCTTACGACAAATCATTATTTTTATCGTGCAAAAATTGCCCAAGATAGCGATCCAGAAGATTTTGAAAACAAGGAAATTGAGATTTGTCTCTGGTCAAATAAATCTAAAGATTTTGCGCCCGAGGGTAAAAAGAGCATTGTTTTACGTGTAAATATGCCATATTCTCATTTTAAAAGCTGGAGAATTGATGAAAAAAAGAGAAAAAATGGTTATGTGGAATATAAGAACAATATAGCGCAAAATATTATTAAAATAGTTGAAAAAATCTTGCCTGGTCTTGCTTCAGCAATCGAAGTTATGGAGGTGGCTACTCCTTTAACTTATCAGGATTGGGGACAACGGTATCAAGGATCGATTGCTGGATGGACCCGAGATTTAAAAAGAATTAGATTTAAGACGAAATTATTATTTGAGAAACCAATCGATCGTTTATTATTAGTGGGCATCTATTCGTTCTTAGAACCTTTTTTAGGGGGATATCCAGTATCAGTTTATTCTGGAAATATGGCGGCGAATAAGATATTAGAAGAACTAATCTAATTCTTTGAATTAATTAGTTAAAAAATGATTAAAAAAAGACTATTTTTAAGATTTTTTAGAATTTAAAGAGATAAAAAATAACTAAGCTCAGTTTTACTTTTTTTTCATTTTAACACTTGTTCGCTGTATGCCAACTTCTTTATTGCTTGGAATGGCGGTTCCACAATGATCTCTTTTTGCCTCGTTTTCCTTAAATGCCTTGTCTAATTCTGCGTCTAATTCCTCATCAGATATTTCTTTATCTGTCATAGATAAAAAACAGGTTTATGAGTATTTAAAGATTTTTTTTATAATTCATTTAAGTTATAAAATATCTCATTTTACATATAAAAGTGAAAATAAAAACTTCTATCATTTATTTAAATTTTTTAGGTATTCAAAAACAGCTTGATCTTTTTCCGCAGGTCTTCTTTCTGGTACTGCAATATATTCTGTATCGAATGTATCGTAAAAGTCTGCTCTCATATATAAATTACAGTAGCACGCTCCGTGTTCTTTCACATCCAAAGGAGCATAATCACATGGACACATCAAATCTCTATCAAGTTTTTTATTCCCAGAAGCAAGCCTGCAAGGGCAGGATTGATAACCGTTCTTTTTTTTATTAGATACAAGGCCTTCAACTAAGTCTTTTAATGTTTGTTCGTTTTTAACCAGAATATATCCGTTTCTTTTACAGATAGTTTTAATATATTCCATCATCCCTTCTTTTGTCTCCATATTCATTTTATTCGCCTCCTTCTTTCAATAAATCGTCGTATTTATTAGGATCGTATCCTACAATATGACCTTTTGAGCAAGTTAAGAACGGATATGAAATTCTCTCTTGATAGTTTGCCCTTAAATATTCCAAGATCCTTGCCTTGTCGTCAGGTTCTATCGTATCGACATCGATATAACTGTACTTTACCTTACGCTCGTCTAAATAGCGCTTGCATTTCTTGCACCACATGCAAGTTGATAAAGTATATATGAAAATATGTTCGTTCACGCCATTTTCTCCGTCTATGTTTTTGGCGTATTTTTCTTTTAAATCTTCTATTGACATTTTTATTCTCGTTTATTATAGTTGTTCTTATTATTCAATCGCGTTTTAAAAAAGTTTTTGTTTATAATCTGAAACAGATATGGGAATATGGGATTTCTTTCTACAAATCAAACCTCTTTTACATGTCTTTTCCAGTCAGGATCGATACATTGGAGAGCTTCTTCAGTCAAAGCCTTAATATCCGCCTCACAAGAATTGCGAAGGATGCCTAAATGCGAAAGCGCTCTTTTATCACCTATCTTCATGAGACTTTCTACGATAATAAACAAACGCGTGTTGTCAGGATTTGATTTATTCAATTCAGTTTTTAGAAAGTCTATAATGGGTATCGTAGCTTTAGGATCTTTTATACGACCTAAAGCTTCGATTATTCTATTTATAACAGAAGGATCTTGCTCTTTTTTTAAGGCTCTAACTAGCAAATTCGTTGCTCTGCCTTCTCCTAAAGATCCTATCTTTCTCGCTGCTTCGGCTCTTTTTTCCCATTCATCAGATTGAAACAATTCATTTATTAAATTATTATAATCTTCTTCTGACATGTAAAAACCTTCGTATTAAGTTAATTAAGAAATAACTAGTTATAAATTAGAATTTGTTGATTATGAATCATAAAATAT
>JAEOUI010000264.1 GCA_016839425.1 Promethearchaeota archaeon | reverse complement strand
CGAGTGTTCGAGCAACGACTACTATCTCTATAAATTCTACAAATAATATTTCAAGAAAAGTTGAGAAAGCAAAAATAACAAATGCTATCATCAAAAATTTTCCTTTAAGTTTGATATGGGGTCTATCTGATTTTATAGCCTTGTACGAAAAGACCACTCCCGTCATCACGAGAAGAACAGACCCGCTTAATAAATAAGTATTGATGTATAAATTCCAATCGACAATGTAATAATTTAATCTCGTACCTAATAAGTGATAATCGTATGACCACATTGAAATAAAAACAATCTCAAAAACTAACGCCCAAACTACGAAAAATGTCCGCATTATTTTTTTAAGTTTTCGCTTCTTGTCAATAAGTACTAATTCGCTAACAGTTTTAGGCCAAGTGTAAAAAATTGGTGCAAGAAAAGCATTCGCAATGAAAAAGTAATATTGAGTAGAAAGAACTTGAGAAGTAATAATATAGTGTACAAAAGTTGATGCATCTCCCCACCACGGTGATGTCAATAAAATCCATGTGATCCCCATCAAAAGCAGTTGTTTATCCTTATATTTAGAGTATTTATATATCATTAGAAATCCTAAGACAAAAGAAATTATAACAAATATCCAAGCCAAGGCTCCATGCAAGATGATTAGTACTGGGTCAGTTGTATATGTTGGAGGTGCCATTTTTTTACTATCTGTAATTGATAACTATTTAATTACCCAATGGAATTACATGATATATATAACTATTGGATGCATTATACAGAATTGTAAATAAAAATGCAGAAATTAGATATAAAAGATTTTAATCGAGCTTGAATATTTTTTTTATTGAATTTGGTAATACAAATCCAATATAGAAACAGATAGTAGAAGCAATCCCTAGTATTCGGGCAATGATTATTACCGTTAAAATATTCACGAATAATATTTCAAGAAAAGTTGCACATGTAAATATAACAAATGCACTTAGCAAGAACTGCCCCTTCAACTTAATATGGGATTTTTTCGATTTTATAGCCGTGTATGAAAAGACAAATCCCGTGATCACAAGAAGAATTGAGCCACTTAATAAATAAGTACTGACATACCCATTCCAGTTGACAATATAATAATCGATTCTCGTCCCGATAATTCTATAATCGTAAAAAAACATAATCAAGAAAATGATCTCAAAAATTATCGCCCAAAGTACGAAAGTCGTTCTCATTATCTTTTTTAATTTTTGTTTCTGGTCAACGAATACTAGTGTGCTTATCGTTTTTGGCCAAGTGTAAAATATTGGCGCTATGAATATGTTTGCTATGAAAAAGTAGTATGCATCTGAGAGCACTTGAGAAGTAGCTATATAGTGAATAAAAGTTGATGCGTCTCCCCACCACGGTGATGTCAATAAAATCCATGTGATTCCGACTAAAAACAGTTGTTTATCTCTATATTTAAAGTATTTATATATCATTAGAAATCCTAAGAAAAAAGAATTTATAACAAATATCCATGTTAAGGACCCCTGCAAGATGATTAATACAGGATCAGTTGAAAATGTTGGAGGTGCTATTTATATCACTTAATTTTTTAAAAATCTACTATAAAAAATATACAAAATTTTACAAATTTAAAACTAGCTTTTAAGATAATATTATTGAAGATATATTGTTAAAATTATAAAAGGTGTAAGATCTTAAAATAGATTTAAAGAATAAAAAAAAATTAGAGTTTAAATAAATTTTTTACGAATTTTGGAAGAACAAATCCAACATAAAACGCAAGGGCTGAAATTATGCCACATATTCGAGCTGCAAGAATCATAACAGGAATTTCAACGAATAATACTTCTAATAAGGTCCACACGGTAAAAACAACGAATGCTAGTGCTAAGATCTTTCCTTTCGCTCTTATCATCTGTGTTTCGGATTTGATTGCTTTAAATGAAAATAACAGTCCCGTTATTGTAAAAAGAATCGCTCCTGATGTAATGTATGCAGCAACGAGTGGATTCCATTCTGCCAAATATGCTCCTTTTCTTTCGCCAATCTGCGTGTAATCGTTAAAGAACATGATAAAAAATATAATTTCAAAAAAGACCGCCCATATTGCTAATATCCATATTATAGCGTTTTTAGCTTTTGGTTTTTCTTCGAGAACCAAGTTTCCAAAAGTTCTTGGCCATGTAATGAATATTGGAAAGATAAGAGCATTTGCAAGGAAAAAATACGGTGCATTCGGTAAATAAGTGGTTTCGTCACCAACGAGCATCATTACAAAGCTAATGGAGTCTGGCCACCATGGAGACGTCAAGAAAATCCAGGTAATGCCCACTAACAACAATTGCTTTTCCTTGTATTTAAGATATTTCAAGATTAATAGAATTCCTAAGATCAAGGAAATTCCCGTAAAAGTTAGCGTTAAGGCTCCCTGAATGAATAAAATTGGGTCAGTAATTGCCATTTCCTAATCTACTAAAGTTATTTAATTAGTTGAATATATTAAATGAACTCTAAATTTATAATTTTAGGTCCTTTAAACAAGATGATTGATCATTAAACTTTTGGTCTTTTAATTTTTATATTAAATGCATCATTATCATTAATTAATGCGCGATGCTCTCGATTTACCAAGTTTTGATGTTTCACATTTGGTTGAAAAACATCAAGGTAAAAAATTACACGATTTCTTCCAAGATTACGCCATTATTTCGAATAATATGGGAGAGTTCATGAAATTTTCCTGGAAAGTCAATGATTTTGTCCAAATAATTGATTTAAACAAGACCAGGGTGAATCTTCTTAAGAACTTGAAAGTCGCCTTGAATATTGGAGAAAAAATTGAGCAACATTTGAAACAACGGGGCTTGAGAAACATTAGAGACTTGACACATTCTCTAAAATATCGACATTCGGCATTCGATGTGCTTCACTTGATAAAGAGTAAAAATTACAAGCGGCTCATGAAAAATCGATATGTTTGCGATTTAGATGTTGCCTTTTGTTTTAATTTAGAGGATCTCTTGTTTATTGACATTGAAACTTTAGGAATTTTTGATAATCCTTTAATTATTATTGGAATTGGTTTTTTTCACGATTTACAATATGAAATAAACCTCTTTTTTGCCCGCACGCTCGAAGAGGAGATTTCTATATGTGAGCACCTGAAAAATGAAGTCCTCCCTCGATTTAAATGTTTTGTTAGCTATAACGGCAAGAGTTTCGACATACCGTTCATTGCTAATAGGTTCCTATATTTCTTTGACCAAAATCCGATGATTTATCCAGAAGATCTACCATATAAGGAAAGCAATACTCTTTTTCATCATATAGATTTATATCATAACTGCCGACGCAAATATAAAGGAATGTTTAATAGTTATTCTTTAACTAGCATAGAAGAAAATCTCCTGGGATTTTACCGAACTAACGAACTACCAAGCAATCTCGTTGGAACTTGCTATAAAATGTATTTGGAAAATCCAGAAAGATATATTGGCTTGATAAAAGAATGTATTGAGCACAATTATTACGATGTGTATTCCCTCCCCCTTATTCTTGAAAAATTATTATGAGGACCACTAAGTTTTTAGAATCCAAAACCTTAAGTAAATGGAATTTCTTAAATTATAAAAAGAAATTTGTAAATTTTTAAGGCTAAAAAGTCGAAGATGCAACTCGGTGGACTCATTAAAAAAGAATTCGGGAGAATTAAAAGCGATAAACGTACCCTTGTACTTCTCTTTTTCATTCCCCTCATTCTCATCATAATTTTTGGGCTAATAACGGGAGGAGGTCCAACAAAATTTTTCACGGCATCTATCATTACTCGAGATAGCATGCCTTTTGGGCCAGATGGCAATATGACGGCTTATCATGACGAAACATTTATATCTATCGTGCGAGATAATTGCTCCTCTTTTGGCTTCCACTCCGCATATAATAGCACCAACGAACAAGAATATGATTCAAATTACGCCAAGTGTTTGGAACTTTTAAAGAACGGAGTTATTGGTGCAATAATCGTTCTTCCAGAAAATTTTACTGAAACGGTCGAAAACGCCACCTCAAGCAATCCTTATATAAAAAGCGTAAATCCCGTCTTGATTTATGTCATTGATGGGTCCGATATTGAATCCGTAAATGCCATTCAAATGTCCATCCAAGAACCATTGGCACTCTTTCGCGCTCAAGTTGGAATGTTGAGTAATTTTACAACCATAATGCCATCGCTCGAATTTTCAGTACCTTTTTGGGAAAGTCAGATGCTCAATTACGCTTTAGGTTTGATGCTACCCTTGATCATAATTGGTACGACTATGAACCTGACATCGTTATCAATCGTTTCGGAAGGACCTCTAGCACGGATGATGCTGACGCCCACGGCGAAAAACGAGATAATCATTAGCAAGACCATAGCAAACATTGTAATAATGACACTTCAATCAACGGAAATTTTCGTGATGTTATCCTGTTTTGGGTTGTATAGCCTAGGATCATTATTTGATTTTTATATTGCACTTTTACTTACAGGTCTATGTGGTATTTCCATTGGATTATTCATTTCTGCTCTTGCTACTACAGAACAAGCTGCGAATCAGATGTATCTGATGTTTTTTATCGTATTAATCGTATTTTCAGGAATGTTCGGTATGGGTAGTACAGATGAAATGGATTTTGTTACTAACTTGCTTCCGTTAGTATATTCAAAAGAATTAATCGCGAGTATTACATTAAGAGGGTCTCCCTTAAATATGTTATCCGCATTTAAAATGATAATTATTAGCTTAGTATTTCTTTTATTGGCTTATTTAACATATAGATTTAAGAAAGTGGAGGTGTGATAAAGCTGGATAACAATTCCAAAAAAAGATTCCACCTTTTTAAATCCCATAACAACAGTTTATTTCGATTCTCTCGTCAAGTGAAAAAGGAATTCAAGCTCCTCTGGACAGATAAGTTCAATATTTTTTTAGCTCTCATATTACCTCCCATGATCATTTTTTTAATTGCTTTCACAACGGGTATTGAGGAGGAAATAGTGCCCGTTGATTGTATCGTTGTAACTTACGATTCTAGCACCATCACTACTTCAGATAATTATACTGAATCCATGTTATATAACCTTACAGGCGTTAAACACGATAACTATTCATAT
>JAEOUI010000032.1 GCA_016839425.1 Promethearchaeota archaeon | reverse complement strand
TCGTTATTAGTTGTAAATCTAAATTATTTGTTTGTTGATTTTCTTATTTATCAAAGCTAAAATTATTAAAATTATTTTAGTTTAGAAAAAAATGAATATCGGAGAGATGTTCTCTCCAATATTGTACCAGAAGGAGTAATTTTTCTACGCGAAGAATTACAAATATTAAATATCATCGAATATATATAAACATTCCTAATGATAGTTATTAGCGTCACTAATATGTGTCGTGATCTCGATCTAAACTAAATTTAATTATTAAGGAAATGGTTATTTAAAATTAAAAAATAAAAAAAAAGAGAATTAATTCTTGCTTATAAGCCAAGTTTTTCTAATACTTTATTTAAACGAGTTCGGTGGAATTTCAATCCAAGTTCGTTAGCACTAGTACCCATTGAAAGTGCTAGTAATTCGGTCAAATAAAGTACTGGAATGTCATATTCCTTGTTAAATTTCTTTCCTAAATCCTTTTGTTGTGTATCAAACTGCTGGAAACAAGCAGGACAATTTACAACCAAGACATCTGCCCCAGCCTTATCCACACTATCTAACTTTCGCTTTAAATTGGCCATTCCGTGTTCTGGATACGCGTTAGAAACCGCAGAACCGCAACAAAGAACTAATTCTGGGTAATCAACGACCGTAGCACCCGTTGCTGCGACGATTTTTTGAAGATTTTTTGGTCTCAAGGGATCGTCTGATTCCATCCACTCTACCGGGCGCATGTAATGGCAACCCGGATGACAGGCTACTTTTAAACCATTTAACGGTTTTGCAATTTTATCTTTTACCATGTCGAGTTTCTCTAATATTACATCAATAAAGTGCTTGACATCGATGGAATTTTTAAATTCCTTGCCAATTTTTTTTAATTCTGCATTGACTTTATCTTTTAACAAGTCGTCTTTCTTTAATTGGTGTTTGATACCTCTTAAAGTATTTGTGCATCCATTACATAACGAAACGATATCTTTTCCTTCAGCCTCAGCTAAGCACAGATTTCGGGCGCCTAAAGTCAACCAAGCATCGTTGCTAAAGCTCTTCATTCCGGTAGGATCGGGGCAGCAAGAAAAAGGTGCTTGAGAAGTCTCTACGCCTATTTTATCGAGAACATTACGCGAGGCTACTTCTATGAATGGAATGCGATTTCCAATGGTACATCCTTCAAACAATTTCATTTCAGTCATTTTTTCAACACCACATTATTTTAAATTTTTATCTACTGCAATATTTTTCAATATTGTTTGAACTTCTTCGATGTTTGGACTCGATACAGGAGGTAATCCCAACATTTGTCGTCGTTTTTCAATTGCGCTTTGGGAAGGTATGGCTTTTGCACTTTCGTATATTGATCTTGCTTGAGCGTAGATATAATCGGGCGCATTCCCTCGTTTCACGCTTTCGTTTTTTAATAATGTAAATATCGATGTAAGTTCTATGTGTTGTGGACAAACTTCGTCGCAAGTATCGCAGACAGTGCAACCCCATATTGCGATCGGATCACTTTCAAGAATGGCAGTACTATAGCCTAAAATCGAGTTTAATATATTTTCTCGAGGATCGTAGGCTCTAGTATATAAATCGTTAGTTACATACGAGATTGGACAATTATCAGTGCATTTATTGCATTGATAGCAATATTTTATCAGATCTGCATCCACATGAACATCCATTACTTTTTTTCTAAACTCAAAATCTATAGTCATTTTTGATACCTCTTTACTCTTCGATATCGTTTACTTGACCTAATCCAACATTTAATGGTCGAGAAAACACTTTTTCTCCTGTTTCTTTTTTCACAACAGTAACATGTGCTGAACACGATAGGCAACAATCATAACAGCGAACGACCATTTCCAACAAATTCAAAATACCTTCAGGTAAATCTTCGGACATTTAATATTTTCACCTCGTTCATTTTATCCATGGTTCTGGTAATTTTATTTTTTCTAATGCTTTATCTTCGATAATTTGCTTCGCCGTGTGTTTTAAGGATTTCTCAATGCCTCCAACATTTAAATTTGTTGAGACGAGAATATTGATCTTTTTACACATGCCTTCTGCGTCAGACTGAATATGGTAAAGTAAACTACCTCTAGGTGCTTCAGTCACGGCGATGCCTTCGCCTTCTTTAATTTCCACATCAGCCACTTTCATGTCAGGATTAACTACATCAGGATCTTCCAACATTTTCTTGATCGTTTCGATTGCAGCTATTGTTTCAATAATTCTAGCCCAATGGAAAGCGAAAGTGTG
This sequence comes from Promethearchaeota archaeon, assembly GCA_016839425.1. The sequence continues at coordinate 5,276 of JAEOUI010000032.1, read as the reverse complement.
ATGGGATATTGGGCCTAATTTCTCACGCATTGTTTTCAATGCATCGTTTGCTAAGGGCGTAGCCATTTTATCAACGCAATTTAACATTGCTAAGGTGTTTGTTCTAAAAATTCCATCTGGATAACCAGCAGGCTTATAATAACATTCAGGTGTATAAGAATGATCAGACACACGCTCTGCAATAACATCCAAATAATCGTGTACATCGTAATCTATTTTCTTTCCTTCTGGAGTACAAACGCGAAGGTTCCCATCGTATATGTCATGAACACCATTAACAGTTTGACCAATGTAATATGTTGGAACTTCAGCAAGATTAGAAATTACATCCCAATAATCATCAACTACTTTGAGAGCAATTTCTGCTGTTTTTTGTGTGAATTCAATTTGTTCGTCTATTTTCTTTAGGAATCTGTCCCTAACATCCTCATCTAGTGGTTTTCTCATTCCACCAGGTACGCCAATTATGGGATGAACAGATTTACCACCAACAGCTTGACATAATTTTTGACCGAAGTCCATCATTTGTAGTGCCATTTTTCCTACTTCTGGCATCTTATTAATAACATGAACAACATTTCTTAAACTTGGATCTGCCATTGGGCCTAGCAAGAAATCGGGAGCTGTTAAGGCATAAAAATGCAACACATGTGACGAATATTGTTTGGAGTTCTGCAATAATTGCCTTAACTTTACCGCTGGGGTTGGAATTTTTATATTCCAAGCATCTTCTACCGCTTTAACGCAAGTAAGATGGTGTGGAATCGGACAAATGCCACAGATCCTTGGTGTTATTCGTGGAAGTTGTTCAACTTGCCTTCCTTCACAAAATTTTTCAAAAAATCTGGTTGATTGGATGTTAAATTGAACGTCATCGACTCTTCCGTTGTCATCAATGACCACGACCATTCCTGCATGTCCCTCTAATCGGGTAACAGGTTCTACATGATATTCTTTTACCATTTTAATTCCTCCTATTGATAATTTTTATTTTTTGCTAAAGTGAACTTTTCAAACACACCTAATGGATCTTTCACTTGTTTTAGCAGTTCTTCTTTCGATAAGTCAACATTCATCTTTTGGGTGATAATCTTCGCAAATCTTTCGGCTTGATCTACATCATATTCAGTTTGACCATAACAACCCGAGCAAGGAGCGTTCACATTTATACACTGGGCACCGCATCCTGCTTTTGTAATCGGCCCCATACATAAATATCCTTGTTCTATAAAGCAATGATCCTGATCTGGAATACTTTCGTGTTCTCTTAGTACTCTGGTCATTTTCTTTTCTCCTCGAATTCGCGAGCAAGTATCACAAACAGTTGATATTTCGTGGAAATCATTTTTCTGTTTCATATATTCTAGCAAAATATTGACTAATTCTAAAGTAGAAGCTTGAAGGTTAATCAACGGAGTAGAAACATCACCAGTTGTCTTTATTTGTCTTAAAATATCACTACTTAATTCAAATCCAGACATCAAGGGAAGGTTTAAAAAGAGTGGCACGAATTCATAAGCACTTTTTTTATTTCCCGAGTTAAGATCTCCAAGTTGTTTAACCAAGGCAAGTAATTTATTAATTCGAGAATCCACGGATTTAGCAGGACCTAGGCATCCCAAACAAGGCTCTCCTTGATTTGTACACTTTGTCTCGCAACCTGAACTTGTAACAGAACCAAAACATATAATATTCTTATCCAATAAACAATCTTGTTTTATCGTACAGTCAGTACAGAAACTCAAATCATTCATTGGGAAGGGTTTTTGACCAAGTAAATATTGTATTAATCCTACAATCTGTTCGGTTCTTGGTGGGCATCCATTGAGATATGCATCAACTTTTACGATATCGTCAACAACATTTACTTTATTTCTAAATCCAGAAACATGTATCGTTGGTTCTCCTTTTTTTTCTGAATCAATAGTTTCACAGGTTTCGTATTTTCGTTTTATTTGTTCTTCTAATGGCGTTAAATTCGCCAAGCCAGAGACATTTCCATAGCATGCACACGCTCCAAAACTTACTACAAATTGGCTTTTTTTTCGAAATAATTTGGCAAGCTTCTCATCATCGTTCGTACGAACGCATCCTTCTATGAAACTTACCGTTATTTCTCCGTCGTCCCTCGCCTTTATTGAATCAAGCTTGTAATCAACCACAGCAGGCCAATATACGATCTCTATGGCAGGAAGCACGGGTAATAAGCCAAGATGAGCGTTCAGAAAGCTTTGGTGACATCCCCAACAATCACTTAATTGCAAAAATGCTACCTTTACACTCATTTTATTCACTTATAATGTTAAAATATGGTTTTTAATAGGTATGATAAATATGGGATACTTATAAAACTTATTTATAGTACATATTAGGAATGCTAATATATATCAAATGTTCAAAATAAAATTTTAAAATATTTATAGAAATTGTAATATTTTTAATCCTAGCAAGGAATATATCTACCTACATTTAATTATAATCCTTTAAAAAAATACCTTTAATGAACATGTAATTGTTTGATTAATAATGATGCAAAATAAAAATAATTTCAATAAATAAGGTCTTAGTCTTATTCAAGCTTTTTATATTAGAGAAAGAGTTTATATTGTCTGTAAGACAACTTCAAAATCGGAAAAATCAAACGGTTTGAGAATATAACCATCTGCGTGCGTGTCTTCGAGCCTTTTTTTGACCTCAGACCCAGGTATAGCCGTGAGCAAGAAAATTGGTATGTTTTCAAATCGTTTCTCTGATTTGATCATCTTACACAATTCATAACCCGAAAGATCGGGTAATATAATGTCGAGAAGGATAACTTTAGGAGTTACTACGCGCAATTCTTCAATGCCTTTCGTTCCACTCACCACACCCTTGCAAGTATATCCTTTTCCCTTGAAATAACTTCGTAATAACTTGATTGTGGCGATATCATCTTCGATTAACAATATATCAACCGTTTCTTGCTCCACTTTTATATTATCTAATATGTTAATAATCTTATTTTCGAGAAGGATGCTTTGGTCGAAAATATTTTTTATCGTTGAATATATCTCCTCGCTCAATTCTTCCTTATGGGTTTCAAGCAATAGTTGGCTAAAACCTTTTATTGAAGTGAGCGGTTCTTTTAAGGCATGCGACATACTTGCCAATGAGTCTTCGTCCAATTGAGAAGCTGTTTTCCCGTGCAATTTGGAGTTTTTATCAATAAAAAACCTGACGCTTTCTCGAATAAGCTTTGATATCGTTGAATAATTATGTTTCTTGATAAAATCCTGCCATTCGGTTTTCGTGTTTTCCGAAACATACAATGAGATACGTTCCTTATCCCTATCGTAAATTTTTTCGCCTTTTGTCCATTTTTTAAACGCTTCTGTAACCGATCCTCGCCAAACTGCGTATTTTCCCGTCTCTTCCTCGTACCGGATCATTTCTTCAGTTTTTTCAACTTCGGACTCTTCCTCTTCTTCTCTATCTTCTCCGTTTATCATTACTTCGTTCATCTTTTAGATCTATAACCCTTAGTGAATTGGATAATATCATAATACATGAATTTTTTTTTCTACCACTTAAATATTTGTTTAGATTTTATATAAAAATTATTATTTATCTGTGTGATATTAATCTATAAAAAATTTTAACATCAATTTTTTTTTAGATAAATGAAATTTTAACTAATTGATATATCAATTTTTGTTAAAAATTTATCACAAGGATAAACTTATTGAAATCAAATTAAATGAATTTCTTAACCCTTTTTTTTTTTAATGATATCAAATATGACATCGAAATCAGAAAAATTGAATGGTTTTAATATATACCCATCAGCTCCCGTTTCCACCATTTTTTTTTCGACTTCGTGTCCGGAGATGGCTGTTAAAAAATAGACTGGTATGTTCTTGTAAACATTGTCTGATTTGAGGGTTTTACAAATTTCATATCCCGACAAGTCGGGTAAAATGATGTCGAGCAAGATTAACTTTGGAGTAGCGTTTCTCAATTCTTCAATTCCTTTTGAACCGCTAGCAACACCCTTGCATGCATAACCTTTTCCTTCGAAGTAGCTCGTTATCAACCTGATCGTCGCAAGGTCATCTTCAACAAGCAAAACATCGTATTCTGGCGTTTGAACTTGAATGTCGTCTAAAAAACTTATAATCTTATTTTCAAGCAAAATACTTTGTTCAAAGATGTTTTTAATGGTATCTAAAATATTATTACTTAACTGATCCTTATAATTTTCGATTAGCAATTGGGAATACCCCTTAATCGAAGTTAGGGGTTCTTTTAAAGCATGAGACATATTTGCTATTGTATCAGGATTTAATCGATTGATACTTTCACTTACATTCGATTTGTGCGATATAAAAGCCTCAACACTATCTCTAATAAGTCTCGAAATAGTGGAATAATTGCTTTCTTTTATAAAATCTTGCCACATATTCTTTGTTTCATCAGATACATACAAGGATATTCTTTCTTTATCCCTGTTATAAACTTTTTCTCCTTTTTTCCATTTTTTAAAACCTTCAGTGACAATACCGCGCCATATTGCATACTTACCAGTTTCTTTTTCGTACCTTATCATTTCCTCGGTCTTTTCTTGATCTTCGTCAATATATTCTTCGTCGTCGTCAGGAGAATCCTCTTTTTCCTCGTTTTTATCATCCTCTTCTAAATCTTTATCGTCCTGTTCATCAGAATCGTATTTTTTTTTATGATCCTCTGTTTTTTCGCTGTTCTTTACCATGACCCAAGTATCCTCCCATGAAATGATGAAAATTGCTCTTGTCTCGTTTAATTGTTGTTAGAATAATTTAAATCTTAATTTTTGTTTGAGAGTATCTAATTCAATTAAAAACTGATTTAACGGAAACGTTAACAAAACCAATATAAAAAAAGTTCAATTTAAATTTATTCTTATAAAAAACAGGCATCAATTTTATTGTCTAATAGAACCCTTTCATAGGGAATATATTGAAATAATAGATCAAATTTTATCGAGGTAAGATATAATACTTTTTTTGTCGGAATTGTTGACATAATTTGCCCTTTTTGGTAAAAAAATGTTCGTACGCTTAACACGAACTAAGATCGTCATTCTTCGATCTTAAGGGCTCTCCCCTTAATCTAATAGAATTTTACGAAATTTATGAAGTCATTAATACTCACATTTTGTAAACGAGGTGTAGGCAACAAATAGAAACATTTTTAAAGGATCCTTCGACGAAAAACTAGGTTTACCCTTTTGTACTCCCAAATTATTTTATTTAAACAAG
>JAEOUI010000263.1 GCA_016839425.1 Promethearchaeota archaeon | reverse complement strand
CGTGCCATCGACTTCCATCTGCTTTTTTTCGAGATTGATATTTACCATTTGAGCACCTACTACTGCAGGTTTGCCCATTCCCCTAGCAACAACAGCGGCGTGGGATGTTTTTCCTCCAAACTGTGTCAAGACACCCTTTGCGGCGAATAATCCGTGAACATCGTCTGGTTTTGTTTGTGGACGCACTAAGATCACATCAATCTTTTCCTTTTCTGTTAATTCAACAACATCATCAGCTTCGAATACAACTTTTCCCGTTACTGCCCCTGGAGATGCATTTATTCCTTGAGCTAATAATTTAGACATATCAGCTTTCTTTTCGTCGATGTGCTTGAATAATAAGTTTGATACGATATTAGGATCGATTTCCATTAGAGCTTGTTCTTTCGTAACAAGACCTTCTTTGAATTTATCGACTGCGATTTTAATTGCTGCTTGTGGCGTTCGCTTTCCATTTCGAGTTTGTAATAAGTATAACTTGCCATTTTCAATGGTAAATTCGATGTCCTGCATGTCTTTATAGTGATTCTCTAATTTATCCATTGTTTCTAAAAGCTCTTCATATATTCCGGGGAATTCGTCCTTCATTTCTTCTAGTTTTTTGGGTGTACGAATTCCAGCAACAACATCTTCTCCTTGGGCGTTAGGAAGATATTCTCCGAATTTTATTTTTTCTCCTGTTGAGGGGTCTCGTGTAAAAGCAACTCCTGTTCCCGAATCCCATCCTTTATTGCCAAAAACCATAGCTTGCACATTGACGGCTGTTCCAAAATTAGGAATTTTGTTTATTTTTCTATATGCAATTGCCCGTTTATTGTTCCAAGACTTAAACACGGCTTTTATCGATAGAAATAATTGCTCGATAGGATCTTGAGGGAAATCTTCATTAATATGTTTTTTGTATAAAGCTTTATAATCTTCAATGATTTTTTTCAAGTCCTCCACATCTAAATCCGTGTCTTGAGCATTAGGACCTTTGGCTTTTTTATGTGCGTTAAGTATTTCTTCGAAATGATCTAGTTCAATACCCATAACCACATCTCCAAACATTTGGATGAATCGCCTATAGGCGTCGAATGCAAATCGGTGATTTCCGGTTTCTTCTGCTAGTCCTGCAACAGCAACATCGTTTAATCCTAAATTTAATACCGTATCCATCATTCCTGGCATTGACATAGGGGCACCGCTTCGAACGCTAACTAATAATGCATTTTTATCGGCACCAAATTTCTTGCCTGTTTCCTGTTCTAATCCTTTTAAATGTTCCAATACACCAGGGCGGATCATTTCCATGAATGCTTCTGGATCGTTGAAATAATCTAAGCACGCTTGACAAGAAATGGTAAATCCTTGAGGAATGTTCAATCCAAAAGAAGTCATTTCTGCCAGATTAGCACCCTTCCCTCCTAAGATCTGTTTCATATCTTTATTTCCTTCTTTAAACGCATAGATATATTTCTTATTTGTTGATGTCATATTTTCTTACCTTATCATTTTTTTTCCAATAATTCGTTTAGGTTCGTTTTTAGGTTTATTTTTTTTTAATTCAAAATTTAAAATAAAAATTTCGATTACAATTTACAAGATGTATAATATTCGAATAAGTTCGTGCTGATTTCTTGAAAATTCACGGTAATTTTTTAACATTTCTGTTAGAAATAAAAAGAAAAAAAATAAATTTTAAGCAATATTTTTCTAATCAAATTAAATATTAAGATTTAATTTTGTCTAAAACTTTCCTCAAGGTGGACTTGTAGATGCCAAAAGTTAGCGACGAAGAAGTTAAAACTACTTTTAAGAATGTAATTGATTTACTTGATACGATGATAATGGATCGCTCTGTTCCACGAAACATCAAGCGAGTGGCTCAAAGAGCAATAAACGAATTACAAGGTAATACGGGAGAAACGCCCGGAGTTATTGCAAGCAATGTCATGTACAATATAGACGATCTCTCCCAAGATCCTAATTGTCCCTTTCATTCTCGGACAATGCTCTATAGAATTCTTTCACTCCTTGAAAATATCAAGGATTAAATGTCTTTAGACTAAATTTAAAGCAAAATTTAAGTATAAAAAAATTGTACTTAATATTAGAAAAATTAGTATAAATAAATCCATTCCTTTAATAATGATTCAAAGAAAAAAGAGACTCCCATCGAATTATCATTGCGTTTTATGTGGTCGAAATACAAACGATAAGAAATATTTCGTTGACGAATGGGGGAACTACTTTTTTTCGTGTAAAAATTGTAAAAAAGTCTGGTGTGCAAGCTGTATGGGACAACTTGCAGGAGTAGGGGCAAGAAAAGCGTTTAAACTTGGAAAAAAAGGAAAAATGACTTGCGTTAACTGCAACTCGTTTGCTCTAATGATTAAATTACCAAATAATCTTCCCTTTATTCAAAACGAATTCGAACGACACCAATCAGACGAAGTAAAATTTTGCTCCTTATGTGGCTATAAAATTTCGGTGAACGCAAAATTTTGTGAGAGCTGTGGTGGAGAACAATAATTAGTTTATTTTTATTATTTATCGATAAAAGTATAAAATCAATTTTTTATAGCTAATCATGTCTTAAACTTTATTTACATCAAATCTATAAACTTATATCTGTGAAATTTCTTTAAATCACCATAGAAAAAAAAATTCTAAATACAATTAGTTTATGAGTTTAGAAGATCTTATAACAGGGATTATTTATGTCGTATTTGACGACGCTCATGGGACGACGCCTTTTGCTTGGGTTCCCGATCATATTGATGAAAAATTAAAGATTCTGGCGGGATTAAAATCAATTAGTCTTCTAACCGCAGAAGAAGGGCATGTTCCTAAATCCTTAGTTATAGTTCCTTTTCAATCTTATAAAAAAAAAGCCATCCTCAAGTTTTTCAAATGGGATGATAAAAAGCGAAGAGGAAAAATTGGACGGAGTTCTATTACCGTTGTATTTAACGAGGATAACGATGTGATCTTCTACAAGTATATCGAAGATTTAAATGCCGTGTTTGAGGAATTTGCTCCAAAATTCATTAAATTAGAACTTTCAAGAGCAAAGACGGAAGAATACTTAACTTTAATGAATTATTTGCTCAAAAAGCTAGTAGGAATATTAAAAGAACTTAGAAACAAGGAATTAGCATTACGTAAATTTATAACGGAAAAAAAAAAGAGCGAAGATAATCGTAAGCCTACTTATATCTTTAAGCTCGTTGTCTGTGGAGATGCAGGCGTAGGAAAGTCGTCTTTAGTACTTAGATATACCACAAATGCTTTTAGCAGGTCTTATTTGCCAACACTTGGCGTTAATATTTCTGAAAAACGATTTGAAGCGTCTAATTATAATGTTCAGTTTTCAATCTGGGATATTGCAGGTCAGGAGCGGTTTTTTCTAATGAGAAGACAATTTTACCAAGGTGCCGATAGCGCAATTTTAGTATTTGATTTGTCGAGATCAAGTACTTTCTTAAGCTTGCCTACCTCGTTTAACGACATTAAATCAAACTTGAGTAGTTCAGAAACCATAACGGGATTCGTTGTAGGGAATAAAAACGACCTAAGAGAGAGGGCTGTATCTAAAGAAGAAGCCATTAAATTTGCTCGTTCAATTAATTTTGGTTATATTGAAACATCCGCTCTTACGGGAAACAATGTCCAAGAGGCATTTAAAAATATCGTGGAAAAATTAATGGAAACGAGAAAATGAGATTATTTTTCTAATCTTACTTTATATAATAATATTGGTAAAAACTTAAATTAAATAAAATTATTTAATCGGTTTGAATATATTCTTAAAATTTAAATCGAAAAAAAAATCTTATTGAAATATGGAAGGAACCAATAGTGTATATTCCTATGAATGCAAAAAATGTGGAAAATGTTGTAGAGCTGGCTTAGAAATTTCAATAAAAGAAGAAGATGTGATTTTATGGAAAAATATGAACAAAACATTATTTCTTCAACATATTTTTATCGATCCAAAATCAATCTCCATTGATGGTTTGGGAGGATTTCATATTGAAGAAAAAAATGCGCTTGTAGAATTATTGAAAAATTTCAGTGGAATTAATTACGAAGAGAAAAAAAATGAGCTTAAAAAGTTCATTCTAACTAATCATATGTTCGTTGGTAGAAGCGCCATTCCCTTACCTGTATATACATTCATAGATGAACTCGGGAGAATGCCCATACTAATTCCAAAAAGTTTTAAAATCGTGTTCGAGGGAATTAAACAGGGTTTGGATTATTTATTGTTGTACAAATCAAATGGAAAATGTCCATTTTTAAAAAATAATCTTTG
>JAEOUI010000262.1 GCA_016839425.1 Promethearchaeota archaeon | reverse complement strand
CTCGCTGCTTTTGCTTCTATCGTTCTTGTAAAATCTTCAAGAATATTTTCAATGATCTCTGATGTTTCTGAGATCTTCTTAAGGGCAATGCTAAACATTTGCATTATTGATTCTTTCTGAAAAATTGTCGTGTCGCAATATTCAACGATAATACCCTGAAATTCTTTCGCTACCAAGTCTATTTTATTCACGATGGCAGTCTTGTTCTTTTGCCATTGAAGAGTTTTTCGAATGTCTTGATCGCTCTTATTAAGGACTGCTAAAACGGGTGGTTGTTCGTCTAAATCCTTCAATGCGTTCAAAACTTGTCGAAAGTATTCTGCCGCTTCGTCAAATCTACTTGGATCTTGCGTATCGATGACATATAATACGAGATCTACTTCGGTAAAAAATAATTCCGGTTTATTAAAGTAATACTTGTCTCTATATTGAACTTGACCGCCTAAATCCCATGAAATTATAGGAAATCCAAAAAAATCCAATTTTTCTCTCTGAACTCCCTTTGTTGGAAGGAGTGATTTAATAATAGAAAATCTATCTTGAATTACTGCTAAAATCGAAGTTTTACCTCCATTATCGAGACCAATTAAAACTATTTTTTTTTGCTTTCTTATTTGTTCTCGGACTACTTTCTCGAGGACGCGAGATATTTTAATCCACTTTATTAGCACATGAGTCGAAAGGTCTTTAATATCAGGGGGATTTTCAGGATCTAAACTAGCTAAATCTCCAATAGATTTTATGTTTCGATCTAATAATTTGTCCGAATTGATTTGATCAACACCAATGAGCGTTTCTGGTTTTAAGTTGAGAATTTCGTCGAGTTCGTCCGGAATTAGTACGGTTGTCTTGAAAAAATCTTTTATCTTCGAAATACTTTCTTCATCCGACATTTTAATCGTCTCAATATTTATTATAAGTTTATAGTAAAACTATTTTAAAATAAATAGTTCCTATATATTTATTATTTATGACTTCAATATAGAAAAAGATATTTTTAAAAATATGTTTTTGAATAATCTAAGATTCATTTCTCGGGCGTTGTAACCAAAAAATTATGATTTTTTATTTCCAAAAACTAAATTATTTATGTATAAAGGCATATATAGAACTTAAAAATACATGTTAGTCGAATTATATATCAAATTATCATAAAAAAGGATCGAACCAAGTGGCAGAAAAAATACCTGAAAATGTAGTTTTATGCGTAGATACATCTAGATCAATGGTAAGAACGGATTATCGTCCAAATAGGATAATTTCAAGCGTTGATGCGTTAAAAAACCTTGTAAAATTAAGGCTTGAAACCGATCCAAAGAGCAACTTTGCCATCGTAAGTTTTTTGGAAAAACCAACATTAATTTTGGAATTTACAAATCTAATAAGTGTCATTCACGATCATCTTGATTCTTTAATTATAGGAGGAAAATCTCCCTTAGCAGAAGCATTGGGGTTGTCAATTAAAGTTGCGGTTCGAGAATTGAGAAAAATCGAAGCTAAAGCGCCAAAAATATTACTTGTCACGGATGGTAACTATTTACAAACAGATACAGACCTATTCAAGATTGTAAAATTATCGAGAAGCTTGAATATAAAAATTGATGTTTTTAGAATTGGAGAAACAAGCGATTATAAAACCATTAAAAAAATTAGCGAACTCTCCGGAGGAAGGATATATTATGTAAATTCTTCTGAATCCTTGATGGATGCGGCTCGTAGCTTTGCAACAGACAATGTTAAGATGCCAGGATCTGATGAAAATTCCGCAGTAAGAAATCCCGCGATCTTAAGAAAAATTGCTGCAGATCCCTTGCGAGTCCAAGATCTTACTGAAGACCAAGAACAACGAATAAAACAGCTTAGAGGGGAGGCGGATTATAAAAAATGCTCTATATGTTTCTCAGAAACGGATCCTAACAGTAAAGGTACCTTTTTTCTAACTGGTAGGTATTGTCCTAATTGTCAAAGTCCATTTCATATCCATTGTTTGGCAGGTTGGGCGGCTTCTCAAAACGAAAGAAACATTAAGCAATCAGGAACCTGTAGGTGTCCCCACTGTTTCTATTTGCTGAGAATTCCCACAGATGTTTCCCAGATGAGAAAACTTAGAACTTTGAGCGCGTTATCTCAAAAAAAAACAGAAATTCATGGTCCTGAAACTTATCAAGCGACCAAGATCAACAGTTCAGACTTAGAAGGAGATGAATTATATAGTTCTTGTCCTGTGTGTAATTATATCTTTGAACCTGATCAGGAAATTATCGAATGTGGAAATCCTGATTGTGGGAGCCTATATCACCTTGAATGCTTTTCAAAACTTATTAACGGTCAATGCAAGTCTTGTGGAAATAAATTAACTCTAACTTAATTTTTAGGGGAATTTTCACTTATGAACGATATAAATTCATATAATTATGGAGATATTGAATTAGGCCATGGTAACTTCAATTTACCCCCGGTTCTAATAGGTACGATATTTTATCAAGGAGAAACTATCGTCGATAAGAAAGATAATCGGAATTTTAACGAAGAAAGAGCAAAAAAAAGAATTAACATCCAAAAGGAGATTGCTAAAAAATATAAAATTCCCTCTCTTGTTGAAATTTCTGGAACGGACCCTGAATCTATGGTGAAATATCTGGAATTTTACTTAGATAATTACGACCCTCCGTTTGTTTTAGGTGGTTCAGTTGATGCCAGGATTGCAGGTGTTGAATATTTACACGAAAGAGGCGTTAATTCAGAAGATTATATTTATAACGCCATCTCAAACTTGAAAAACAAACATGAAATCGAAGTAATTAGGAATTATAAGCTTAATTCTGTGGTTGTTCTCATTTTGGGCGCCCAAAATATGACTTCTACTCAAAGATATGCTTATATTACGAAAAAAGATCAGGATGGTGAAAAAAGCATTATTGATGGACTTCGTGAGGTTGGTGTAGATAGAATTTGGATTGATGGAGGTGTGATCGACTTGGAAAGTTTAGTACATATTTTAGAAACCCAGAAAATGATAAGCACATCACTCAATCTTCCAGTAGGGACGGCTCCAACTTTATTTCTTTTCATGTATTCGTCTCCAAAAGCGAACGCCGTCTTTCATACAAAATATCGAAAGGCAAGCATCATGTTTCCAGCAACATTGTTCTCAAATTTCATTTTTTATGGTGCAATCGAGGATGCAAGAGAATGCATATCAGCTGCATATCAAGCAATGGAGTTTAAATCTATTATAAAATCCAAGAATATTGACCTTTTTGGCAAATACTAAAAATTAAATGCGTTTCTGGTTGTATATCATTTATAGAAAAAATTATTATCTTTTGATGTCGCTAATATTACTTGAAGGTGATAAACTTGTATAATGGTCAAGAAAAAGAAGAAAAAGAACTCGAAGCAGAAAGATTGATCGATCAAGCTGAGAACTTGGCGGATAAAGGAAAAGGGGCGGAAGCAATTAATTT
>JAEOUI010000565.1 GCA_016839425.1 Promethearchaeota archaeon | reverse complement strand
CTTTCCCTCATTTTATTAATGAGTTTCGTTTTATATGAACCGGATTGGAACGAGATATTAATCGATTTTAGCTTCTATATAACAATTATTTTGTACTTCCTTTCGATACAAGAGTTATATCATTGGGTTAAAATTGGTAAAAGAAGTGAAATGTCTGACATTATTGCAATAGTCTTCTTTTTCTTTGTTATCTTCTTTTTCACAAAAGACCTAATGACTTCAATGATGGGTGCCTTTTCCATATATCTATGGTTTGGATTATTGGAATTAAAAGATTATCCTGTTTTAAATAAAATCTTAATAATTTCTTTAGTTACCTACAATGTTATTTTTATTTCTGGTTTAATCTCCTTTTATCTTGAAGATCCATTTGTTTTAAACACCTCCTTTGCCTTTTCTTTTTGGATTATTTTAGGTTTGGGGTTCCTTTTATTTGGAAGGAAGTATATTGTCGTCTGGAGATTTATGAGCCCCTCTTACTTGACATTATTTCTCTATATAATTGCTTGGCTTGGTGTGACTTTTATCAATCAATATACACCTCTTGAATTTAATCAAAATACTCCTTTTGATTTTGAACAAATTACATTACAAGGTCTTTTTTTAAACATATATTTCGTCTTAATTCTTGTTAATTGGGTTGTTTACTTCATCTCAGGGCCTATCTTGGATAAAATGCTAGGAATAAAGCGAATAAAACAAAATGATGATGTTTTGAGCTTAGTAAATGATGTGAAAACAAAAATTGGGATAAAAGGAAAGGTAAAAGTCGGTTTTGGAAAATATCCGATATTGAATGCAATGGCTTATGGCTCTGTTTTTGATAAAAGAATTGCTATTATAGCTCCTGATATCAATGATATTCCTGAAGATGAACTGAAAGGAATTGTTGCTCATGAATTATCCCACACCAAAGGAAAACATACTCTAATTTTAACAATCATAACTGCATTAGATCTAGTTATTAGAATGATAATCGGTCTGCCAGCCACTTATTATGACTATACTTTTGGAGATCCTAAAATTCCACTTTTTGGTTTTATCATATTGAATCTAGGGATTTCATTGATGCTTTACATAATTGTTAGAATTTTAGAAGGCAAAGCAGATTTGAAATCTAAAAGAGCAGGATATAAATTTGAACTTGCTAAGGCACTTTACAATTTAGAGGGATTTTATGCCAGCGGTAGAGAAATTGGATTGAATACAATGCTTTTATGCGAAGAAAAAATCACCAAAGATAATCAATTCTTGGATTACATGGATACAGCTGTCTACTTGAACAATTCCATGGTTAAACCATCGCGATTATCTCTTTTATCTAATCTGATGAATTCACACCCTCCTTCATATCATAGAATTGCTGCGATTCTTAGCGATAAATCTAATCAATTAAAACCCTCTAAGGAAGCTCTTTTACCATTTATATGTTTAAAAAGGAGTAAACAAAAGAAATATGCTAAAAAATTCGAATCCGCTCGCCAAAAATTTAAAGATCTCGCTAATCAAAAATGTATGGATTATTTCAGCATAAATAACATCTCAAAATATCTAGAAGGGCTCAATAGAATAGAGCTTTTTTATCTGGATTTGAATAAAGACTTCATTTTTATCAATAAAATATCAAATAAGATAACGATCGGAAAATTAGTTGATGTAAAAATTGTTGATGATATCTCTGATTCTGATACCTATATTATCAAAGAACTAAAATCTAATGAAAGAATAGAACTAAACTCTAGTTTGTATATGAAATCTGGAATAATTCTTAATGGAACTTATTATTTTGAAAAAGATAGTCCTCTTATTTTGAAGGATATTAACTTAAATGGTTCTCAGGATGATGGGACCTATCTTTTTGAGGACATAAATGGATTTCAAATTAAAAAATCCTTAAAAAAGACAAAATTACCAATTTCAATTGATATCATAAAAAAAATGATCAATAAAGACGTATTTCTAAGAGAAAAGGGTAAATTGAAAGTTTATACGTGTGTTGATGTTAAACCAGAGGAAAATCTCGAAGAATATGAGATTATCCTAAAAAATGACGGTGATCCAACCCTTAATTTCAAATTTAATCAACTAATATTAAGACCGAACTCCGTTAGTTTTGGAATCAGTAAAAGTCAGCAATTTAAGGAATTTGATTATGCTTTATTAAAATGGTTGGAAACCAACAAACCAAGAACATTCATATATCTAAAAAAACCCGTTAATTACTTAGTAGTAGGTTATATCGAAGATATAAAGATGAATTTGGATTTGGAAACTAAAAAAAAAAAATAATACAAAAAATCAGGAAGAAGATGAATTTATTCAGGTAAAAAATATATTTGGGAAGGAAAATACGATTCCCTACAAAATTTTAGAAGCGATTTCATTTGAATCAGAGACATTGCTTCTACAAATTAAATCAGATACGAGTTTCACCAGTAAATTGGGCTATAAAATACTTAGCAAGTTAAAGCCTAATAAGTTGATTTATTAATTTTAATTTGATTCTTAAAAAACATTTAATTCAAATGAATATTTTATCGATTTATTATGAGTAAAATACATTCTATTCTAGATCTTCTGAGGATTAGACAATACTATAAAAACATATTGATATTTATTGGTGCCTTTTTTGCTTTCAGAATTCTCTCAATAAGGATATTCCCTACATTAATCGTTGGTTTTTTTTTATTATGCTGTGCTTCTTCAATTAATTACATAATTAATGATTTGAAAGATGTTGAAAAAGATAAGCTTCATGAAGAAAAAGTAAAAAAGAAGCCGTTAGCTTCTGGAGAGCTGGGGAAAGGAACTGCCATTTTTTTACTCATTATCTTGTTTGGAATAATTATATTTGCGTTCGTAACATCTATAACGTTATCTTTTCCAAATTTCTACTTTATGTTAATATTATGTATATTTAT
>JAEOUI010000261.1 GCA_016839425.1 Promethearchaeota archaeon | reverse complement strand
GACTTACCTTTCTTCCCCGACAACACATCGCTAAAGGCGAAAGCCAAGAAGCTCGGCATCGCAATCGAAGGCAAGACGCCCAACAAAATCAAGCAAGACATACAAAAGCGAGTGGTTAATAATCAAAATTTCAGCTGTTCCCTTGACGAGAGCAGGGTGCGCTTTGGAAATCTCGTGAAATATCGCGTTATTTCGATAGTGTACGAGATAGCAGACATTCAGGATCTCAAAATTCTCATCAACCAGCTTCGCGCGCATAGAAAACAGGATCGAAGACACATAATACAAAAAGCAAAATTCGCTCTAAAAGCAACTGGGGAATACGGATAGTCTTAACTATCGTATATTATCATTGGATCAACCATAAAAATTTCTCATTTCTCGTCTCGTTTCCGAATATCTCTCACTCTCACGAGTTCACGGAATTCCTGCTGTTTCTGCCTGATGATCTTCCTTCGCTCGACGATCCCTATCCTGTTCTTGCGTAAAAGATCTTCTAATTTCTCGGTAAATTCTTCGAGGGTCAGGTTCTTGTCCATGACCGAGTCGTAGTCGATGCTCATAGTTTCGTAACCACCTCAACCAACATGTAGTTATGCCCTGTAGTACCAACCTACCAAGGCTTTATAAATAAGATATCGAGTTGACCTTTATATGTGATTGCATTTAGAAAAAACTATCAATTTTCAAAAATCATAGTTTAAAATTAACTCTTAAAGGATTAATAGGTAAGAAATATAAGTTAAAATAGTTAAAATTAAAAATAATTACAATAGAAAATGATTAAAAAGGAATATACTAATGTCATACCATTTTGCGAAAGTAATAACCTTACTTTTTATAGGCTCGAATTATAAAAGTAAAGAGGTTGTTAGAACAGAAAAAGAATACGAGACCATAAGAAATCTCTTAAAAACCACTTTTTTTGGTAAATTAATCAATTTCAAAAAAAAATTTGCAGTAAAAAGGAGTGATTTAGAGAAAATTATTGAAAAATATAGGCCTCAAATTATTCATTTCTCTGGACACGGAACGCATTATGTTGGACCAATATTTGAGGGTGATGGAGACGAATACGAGAATAGTTGTATTGACATGACAGAAGAATTAACTAATCTACTAAAAAAATATAAAGATTTTATTGAACTTGTATTTTTTAATGTCTGTGATTCGTCAAATATTGCAATGCGAGCTGCAAAAAGTATTAATTTTACAATTGGTGCGAACGGGAAGCCGTATGATGCTCCTGCTATCGCTTTTACAAAAGGATTTTATGAAAATTTTTTAAATAATGACAATCTAAGAGAATCTGTAGAAATAGGAAATAATGAACACAATAATAAATTATCTAATATACTTACTACTTCTAAAATCGAAAGTCCGTATATGTTATATTCTTCAATAACAAATGACTCCACTTATGTGGAAAGAAGTTTTTTAGAAACTGTTAGGACAAGAAATACAAATTTAATCTCTTATTTAATTTATTCAAATCCATCATATGTGGGATTAACAAATTATAACTATTATTTTAAAAAAATCCGACAACTTAATCTTAATGAATTAAAAAAATGGAATGATAAAAATCCTTCTGAGTTTAGTATTAAAACTACTATTGCTGAGGATTGGGCAGGACATCAATTAATTAACCATGAAGAAACAGTAAAATTATTATTAAACATAGATATAGATACTTTTGAACCTAATTTAGAATTAGATAAAGATACCCAATATGAAGTTGAGAAATTTATTAAGCAATATAATTTCTCTATTGTAAAAAAAAAACTCATAACTTTGCTAGAAGAATATGATAATGTAAAAGAATTAAAAGACATAAAAAAGGGGATTATTAGGAATTTGAAATTACTTTTAATGAATTCAAGAGAAGAATTTCAACTATTAGGATTTATATATTTTAATGACGATAATTCAATTCGAGATAAAGATTTTGAAATTAGCTTTGATGGAAAAGGAAAAGATATAGATTTTTCAATTCGAAAACCAGATTCTAATGAGATATTTGTTTCTAATAGAGAAAATAATCTTCACATTTTAAAAGAGTTTGGGGAATATATCAAGCTTTTATAAATTTTAAATTATCAAAAGAGTTAAATGCTTATAGAAATGGAACAAATTATCAATTTATTGAAATATGAATAAAAAAGAATTTGAAAAATTATGGAGAAGTTTCAAAACAGAAATACAAAAGGGTCTGGAAATCCCAATTATGCTTTTTTGGAATTGCTGAGGAAATATGGCAATATTATTGCCTTGATCGTAATCCCCATAAATATTCCAATCCATCACTTTGCATCACAGAAAATGAACTTCCCGAACTAGAATGTTTTAATT
>JAEOUI010000260.1 GCA_016839425.1 Promethearchaeota archaeon | reverse complement strand
TTATAGAAACCTCATCAGTAACATCTAAATAAAGTATCTTTCCACCACTTGATTTTAAATCTTCCATTTTATTAACGCTTCTAGCCGTACAATAAACATGATATCCATTTTTGAGCAATTCAATTGCCGTGGCTTTTCCTATCCCAGAAGAAGCTCCAGTTATCAGAACAACTTTTTTATCTCTATTCATTTCAATCACGCTAAATCTTTATTAAATGGATGTAAGGGATGTTAAAATACTTATCCTATCTTAAATAAAGCTTTAAAATTCTCATTAATGAGAAAAATCGTTATGAAACTAGATCGAGCGAAAACAAATGTGCTCTTCGATTAAAATCTTTTTTTTCATAAAATTCATGTGCTTTTTTTCTATGATAAGCGGAATCTAATTCTATTTTCATACAAGATCTATCTTTAGCAATCTTAATCATTGAATCGAGTAATTTTGTTCCAAAACCTTGCCCTCTAAAAACCTTATCAACTACGATCTCGTCGAGGTGTGCCATGTTCCCTTCCTGCCATAAACTATTTTTAATCGTTAAAGATGCAAAGCCCAAGACTCGATCTTTAAATATTAAGATTCTATATTCTTGATTGTGAGAGTATAATCCAAGATTAAAAACTGCTTTCTCCTTTTCCTTATTTATGTTTTTATTTGGCCAAAGTTGAGCAAGCAATGAATAAATAGCTTCGAAATCTTCGAATTTTGGCTTTCTAATGATCATTTCTTGCATATAGAAAATAAAGAATAATTTTTATTAAACATGTTCTACATTAAAAATAGAACATTCTAGCAATTAAATAATATTTTTCGTAGAGAAAGAAAACAAATGATCTGGTTTACGGCAGACTTTCACTTGTCGCATGCAAATATCATTAAATATTGCAACCGACCGTTTAAAGATGTTGAAACCATGGATGAAATGATCCTTAAAAATTTGGAAAAAAAGATAAACTCAGGTGATGTTTTATATTTTTTAGGGGATCTCACCTTTAAAGAAAAAATAGCCATCACTTTTTTTGAACGGTTTTCCTATTGTGATATTCATTATATTGTTGGAAACCACGATTCTAGACAAGTAATAAATCTTGCTAAAGAATATTGCAAGAGCGTAAGTCAGTTAAAAGACATTAAATTAGAAAATCAAAATATTACTCTTTGTCATTATGCAATGAGAGTGTGGAACAAGAGCCATTTTAATTCGTGGCAATTATATGGACATTCTCACGGACGTCTCGATCCTATTGGCAAGCAACATGATGTGGGCGTTGATAATTGCGATTTTAATCCAATATCCTTCAAGGAATTATTGGATATAATGGAAAATAAACCAGATAATTTCAATTACATAAAACATGACCACCAAAGTCGATAATGCTATAAAAATGGAAGTGATAAATTTAATTTTCTGCCTTTAAAGATTTTGGCGTTTAAGATATATCAATATTTTTTCGTAAATGTCCTGATCTGCTCCCACTTTTGAATTGCTTATTTTTGAAATAATCTCTTTTGGAAGCACGATTTTAAGGTCTTCAGGATAGATTTTAGGATTTTTTGCAACCCATTTAGGTTCGTTATCTGTCCCAAGGTTTTCGTATTCACATTCAATGCGGGGAGTTATACTGAATTTTTTTTGTAAGTATTCAATTAGCTCGCTTTTATTGAATATCCTTGATCTTGAAACGATTTCATAAAAATTATCGTAAAACCTATCAATTATTTTGCTTTCAACTAACTTCATATCGCTTCCCGAATCAAGGTAAAGAGCACCACATACTGCTTCAAAAATATCCGCTAAGATTTTTGTGTTTTTTATTTGTTGTTTTTCCGATTTAAAGATAAACTTATCCAGATTCATTTTTTCTCTTGCAATTTTCCTTAAGACATGATCGTTTTCAAGTTGTTGTTTAATTTTTGTAATTATTCCAGGCTCTCTTATGCCTTTACCGTCGTTATAAAGTTTAGTAATAAATATAACCTTAATTACTGCGTCTCCAAGAGTCTCTAAAAAATTATAATCGTTTCCACCAGTCTCGTTTGCTAATTGAGGTGTTGTTAGCGATTCTTTTAATAATTCTTCCCTTTCGAATTTATATTCAATGAATTCTTGGAACCTTGCGAGTTTGATATCAACTTCTGACTCCATAAGATCTTATTTAAACAAGATTATGTATAATATTTTTCTTTTCTTTATAAATTGAAGTTTTATATTTTCAAACAAGTTAAATATAATTATTTGTTTTTATGATAATATTGAACTCGTCTAAAAGAAAAATGGATTACTAATTCTATAAAAAAAAATATAATTGATATAAATGGAAAAAAACCATACTGAAAAAATCAACTCTTTAATCGCTCAAATTGAGAATTTAGACGAAAAACTCGCTAATTATATTCACGATTTATCCATATCAAAAAGAAGTGACCAACTTTTCGATATTATTTTAGACGCAATATCTCAAAACGAAATATTTGCGCAATTAAATATTCCCATGGATAATTTAAGTAAAGAAACATCGGAAGAAAAATCTTTGATACATGCTATTATTGCTGATACCATAACAAATATCAAGCTAAACCCAAATAAAAAAGTAATATATTTAAAAGAATTTCTCGCATTTTTTACAGAGATCGCTGATACAGATAAGGAAGTACTTTTAAAATCATTAAAGGACGAGAAGATTGAATTATTGCAAGAAAAAATGATTTCACTAGTAGAGTTATTTAATCTAAAAGTATGACATTAAAAAATAAAAAATAAAAAAAATCTTTTATATTTCTTCGTTACCATCTAATAGCTCTAAATCGTTTGCGTCAACTATTATCAAGTCGTTTAATCTTAAAATTTCCTTATTACCTGGAGGCGTGAGCGTTTTAACAGGCTTTTCCTCTTTTTCAACGCCCGAATTGACTTTATTCTTGATTTTTCTGAGTAATAACTTTAAATTACATGAAAATTCCACTAAATCTTCTAAATTATCGTCAAGTTTATCGATCAAGTCTATGGCTTGCTTAAAAATACTCGAAATGTCCTTATTAGAAAGATCTTCTCTTTTTTTTTTCATTTAAACACCCCATTAAAGAATAAAAATAAAAAACCCATAACTCTTTTTTTTTATTACCTAAGGGAATATAAAAAAAACATGTTTAAATAATGGTTTTTTTTCCTTCATGTTATTTACAAGATAACGAACAAATTTTTAGAGTTAGATATATATTGAAAAATCAATTGACAAAAATAGAATTATAGATTATATAAAGATTTTTAAGAATAAGCGCGGTTGTTTTAATATATCTTTAAACAAGCTTATTTAATATCCTGATTCTTCGGAACCGCTGAAGAATTCTTCAAAAGCCTTGCGATCTTCTGAACCAATTCTCCTACCTGCAAATTCGCCTTTTACAATAATCGGTGATCCCTCGCTATCGTCGTGCTTTATTTTCTTAATGATCTTAAAATCGTTTTGTTCAGATTCTAATTCAAACTCTTCTTCGCAAGCTTGGCAATAAAGTTTTCCGTTCCGTGGAAGCATTATATTATCGCAATTTGGACAAAATCTCATGTCATCACTTCTTTTTTTTTGTGTTCAAAAACCTATTTAAAGTTTATGGTTTTGCGTCTTGTAATAAATATAACAACCATTTTTACTAAAATAAATTTAGATATTTAAATGTTGTTGTAATGGAACGAAATTCGTTCTCATGCGTAATAAACTTTTTGGTTTATTGCGAGAAATGTGATTATTGTTTATTTAATAAAAGTTAAAATTGTCTATTACTTATCAGATATTAATGTGAATCAACATGTGGCGCCTATTTTAGCTAAAATGATTGTTTAATTAAACTCTCAAGTGTTTAACTAAATATTCGTCAGTTTTCGTTTTTACAAATCTGTAAAAGAATAATAGTCGATGTGAATTTTGAATCAAAGTAAAAATAAAGCGGATAATAACAAGAATATCCTCGTGATTGGACATCGAGGGGCCAGTAAGATTGCTCCCGAAAACACGATTAAATCTTTTGAGAAAGCTATTAATCTTGGAGCGGATTTTATTGAATTTGATATCCAGCTCTCAAAAGACAATAGAATCGTTGTAATTCACGACGAGAATACAAAACGAACCACGGGAATTAAAGTAAAAGTAAATACCATGACTTTAGAGGATCTAAAACGATTAGATGCTGGATGCGGTGAAAAAATACCCTCGCTTGAAGAAGTTTTAGAGTTTACAAGAGGAAAGATAAACTTGCAAATAGAAATAAAAGAGAGGGGGATGTCAAAACAACTCGTAAAATGCTTGGAGACCTCGAATTTAATTAATTCGACTCTAATAAGCTCGTTTTATCACGATGAATTGATATGTATACATGATCTGGAACCTAAACTAAAGTTAGCACCCTTACTGATAGGATTTAAGAAATTTAAAGTCCTAAAAAAAAGTATAAGTAATGATTTTTACGCTATTCATCCATATTATAAATTTATCAGCAAGAAATTCGTTCAAACCGCTCACGCTCATGGCATTAAAGTAAATGCTTGGACAGTTGATTCAAATAAAGCGATTCAAAAATTAATCTCTCTTGATATTGATGGTATTATTACGAATGACATTGAAATGGCGCTAAAAACGGTACGTGCAAATGAATAAATAATCCCTTACATTATTATAACTCATGAGCACGCCATCAGAAACTTTTCTTCTTCTCGAAAAATTATTTCGTCCAAGAGCGATAGGCATTATTGGTGCTAATCCCGATCCAATTGCTGGAGGTTATTTCGCAAGAATTATGAAAGATAAGATTAAAGTACCAATGTACTTGTTTAATCCAAAATATGCAGGGCAGGAGTTATTAGGATCGAAATGTTATGCATCAGTTTTAGACAAGGAACTCGAAAGTATTGACATTGATTATGTCATTTTAGCAGTTCGTGCTGAATTATGTCCCTCAATATTAGAAGAATTAGGGCAAAAAGGTGTATTATTTGTCACGATTTTTGCTTCGGGTTTTGGAGAAATCGGGAAACAAGATCTTGAAAGAAAAATTCTCCAAATTGCTCGAAAATATGGAATGAGAATAATTGGTCCAAATTGTCTTGGAATTTATGTTCCTTCTTCAGGAATCTATAATGGCGGTAATCAATCAAAAAAAGAGGGAAACTTCAGCGCAATATTTCAATCAGGGGGCCTAGCAGTAAATACTGCTCAGTTAGCCGTTTCTTACGGTGTATTTGTATCAAAGGTCGTGTCAATTGGAAATGCAATTGACTTATCATATCCCGATTTTTTGGAATATTTCTTACACGATCCTAAAACGAGAATTATAGGATTATATTTAGAACATCTTAAAAATCAAGAAGAGGGAAGAAATTTTTTTAATCTCGCCAAACAATGCAACTTGAATAAAAAGCCCATTATCCTATGGCGTGCTGGTTATGGTGAAGCTACAAAAAAGGCCATTGTATCACATACAGGTGGTTTAGCGGGAAATAATAAGATTTGGGAAGCCGTTGCGAAACAAACGGGATCCTGTTTAGTTCATAATTCTACTGAACTTGCTGCTCTTGCATCAGCCTTTAAACTAACAAAGCTTCCTGCCTCAAGAAAAATTGGACTTATTGGAATTGGGGGAGGGAGTACCATAGAAGCGGGAGATGCTTTGGAAAAAAAAGGGATAATTATTCCCCGATTGACCGATAGGACTATAAAAAGGTTTTCTCGTTTTTTAGCCGATGTGAACACGAGCTTTACGAACCCATTGGATTTAGGGGCGGAAGGAGCGTACCCTCATAAATATTATAGAGTAATATCGGTTCTGGACAAGGATCCAAATATAGATGCTATAGTGTTTGTTAAAGACCCCGAACGATTTGCAACCGTTCAGGACGAGGTTATTACAGATAAGGATATTGATATTGATGTAAATAAACTGTTTATAAAATTTATCAGCAAGGCGAAAAAAACTTGTAAAAAACCAATGTATTGCGTCATGCTTAAAATTAATGAAGGATTCGAAGAATACAAGAGTAGATTAAGCTTTAAATTAAAATTACTAAATCGTGGGGTTCCAGTATTCGAATCTTTTGATTTAATGGCTACAGTTCTCGATCATCTAAACACATATAGAGAATTTCTTCAGAAAAATCTGAGAGGCAGCCCCGAAAATTAAGATCATCTTTTATTAGATAAAAAGTTAAGGATTAAGGACACTATTAAGAAATGATAGTTGGAATATTATCCTAACATTTAAATATACAATTATAGATCTAAATGGTGAGATATATAATTCGATATATTTCAAAAGACAAAAAAGGAGGATGATGTACATGGAAAAAAGAAGTGGTGGAGTGTTAATTGTAAGGTTAACTTTCTTTATTATAATCACTGCTTTGCTGGTCTTAGGTTATTTATTTTCGGATACATTCGTTGGAACTCCTTATCACATTCAGGGGTTTACTATATTCTTCTTTACGACTTGGGTGTTCATTCTGGCATTTATCACATTTGAAAAATTACTCCATATTTAGTTTTTTCTATATGTTCTATAAATTTCTATTAAATGCGAATAAAATTGTATTTAAATCAAAAATCCTATTTTTATTTAAGGATATTGAATTTTACTTGATTGTTGATGAGCGAAGATTTAAAATTTTTTTACGATGAACATAAGAATTTCTCTGATAGAAGACTAACTGAATATTATTTATCTCCTGGAATACGCTGTAAGTTTGATTTATTAAAAAAACACATTAAAAAGTTTGTTCAATTTAGCTTGGGAGTCGACTTGGGCTGCTCTGGTAATTCATTTCTTTATTTCACTGATAAAGTCCTTCACAAGTGTTTTTTTGACATCGCTTCAAAACCCTTAAATCAATATAAAATCAATCGTTATTGGAATCCAATATGTGGAGATATTGCAAGATTACCCTATAGAGACAAGTCACTTGATTTTATTAGCGCTCTCGATGTATTAGAACATGTATCTGATGATGTATCTGCTATTTCAGAAATAAGTAGAATACTTAAGAAAGATGGAGTGGCTTTAATAACTGTCCCCCATAAAATGGAATATTATACAGACCAAGATCGATTGATTGGGCATTTTCGGCGATATGAATTAACCTATCTCATTTTATCGTTTAAAAAATTTAATTTAAAAGTTTTCAAGGTATTTGGAGTTTATGGACAACTGATGAGAGTGGAAAATGTTCAATCAAAAGATCCTGAGAAATTAGAAAAAAGTTTATCTAATCTCCGAAATAGATATGAAAAAAATTTGTTATTTAAAAAAATATGGGATGTTTTTGTATGGATTGCTGCAAAAGTAATGAGAATTGATGTAAAACATCAACGAATCGATAAAATAATGAATATTGGAATAATTTTTAAAAAAGAGATTTGAATAGACTTAATTTTCCTTTTTCATTTGTTCAAAAAGTGCTTTATATTCATCTATGTATTTCTCGTCTTGAGTTTCGTTTATTTTTTTTAATAAGTTTATAGATTTATTGACTAAAACAGTTCTTTTTCTTATTCTTTCAAGATAAATTTCTTTTTTACTTTGAATCTGATCTACTTCCGTCTCCATTTTCTTGATAGAACCTTCTAATTCAGTTTTCCATAATTTTATTCCTTGGGAAAGCTCCTGTTTCATTAGATCTAATTTGATACAATTGTCACACACTTCTTGTTTTTGTTTTGCCATAAAGGGGTTCTTACATTTAATGCAGGCCTTGAGTTCGCCGAGTAAATTACCGTTTTTATCGTTGCCAGTCATCTGAGAGGAGGGGTTCTATAAATTGCTTTAAATAAAACATAATTATCAAGTATTTTATTTTTTAGTATTTTCATTTTTAGATAATTTACATTAACACTTTGGATTTTAGAAAAATTAAAAGGATTTGAAGAAATATTACATATAGAGAGTATTTTTTTCATAGGTTTTGAGTGATTAAGGTGAGTAAAGGGCTAAAATTACTTCGTCTGGAATATCTTTTTTCAGTTATCGTTCCATGTCTACTTGCAATATTTTTAAACAATTACGAATTGGGAAATCACTTATTTTTATTGGCAGGATTTGGATTTTACGCAATTACAGGAAATACGCTTAACGACATGATAGATATGAAAAATCCTGAAGAAAAAGAGACGCTTGAACGAACGGAAGGGTACGGTCGCAAGGAGATAGGCACTCTCGCATTAGCGTCATTTTTCTTAGGTACTAGTTGTTTCATGAATGAAATATTTGAGAAGCCCATTCTTGGTATCTATTTGATTATAATAATCATATTAGTTGTTGTATATTGCCTTTTTAAAAAACTCGTTATTTTAAATCACATTCTTTTAGGTGTTAGCCATATATTTCTCCCGTATTTCATGATAAAAATTAACGCTGGTGATTCGGTTTTAAATGGAATATTACCAGAAATGACACTTTTAGAATGGTTAATGATTGCATGCGTTGCATCTGTCGCATACACGGGTCAGATGCTACATGAGATGATCGATGGTGATAGTTTGGCAAAATTGAATCCTAAAACAGCTCAAATTGTCATATGGATTTCGGCTGTGTTATCACTAATAATAGGCATTATTTCGCTTTTATTAACCCAACAATTATGGTTTTTGCCGTTTATAATATTTCCCTTGGGAATAATATATATATTTAGAACGCCTCGAAACGATATACTTGGTTGGACTTCGCTTAAAGATATAGGAATAATGCTTGGCAATTTTCTCCTTGTCTATTTTATAGTTATAATTTTAGCAAGTTAACGATTAATCATCAGGGATTTCTAAAAACCTAAGTATAAAATTGCTACCTTTTGAATAATCACCTGCTATTTTATTTTCAATCCAAATATCTCCGTTGAATGTTCCAATAATTTTTTTTACCAAAGAAAGTCCCAATCCCATCCCATGAATCCCTTCTGAATTATTTTCTTCTTGATGTGTTCTTTGAAATATCTTTTTTTTAAGTTGCTCTGGAATTCCTCTTCCATTATCAATAAATTCTAACTTAATACTTTTCTTATTATTCCATATTTCTTTCTCAAGCTTGATATCTATCAAGATTTTAGATTCATTCGTATATTTAATTGCGTTTAATAGAATATTATCAAAGATTTCACGAAGAAACTCGTTTGCTTTAATATATATCGCCTTGAAACTAGGTTTAAATTTTATATCAATATTTTTATATTGATAACTTTTTTTAACAAATGTTATTGAATCTTCCAATATTTTGATAAGTTCAGTCTTTCCTAAAGTAATTCTTTCCTCTTCTATTTGGGATAACTTTCGAATGTTTGAAACTAATTTCGCACCTCTGTTGACCTGCTCCTCTATGAGATAACATGATTCTAATAATTTTTTAGGATTATCGAGTTTATTTAGCTCTAAGTGATTGAGCTGCACGCTAAGCTTGATGTTTTGAAGGATGTTATTAATGTCGTGTGCAAACAAGTCCTTGTAAAACTCCGCCCTATCATATGCCTTACGATATAGTTTTTCGGATTCTATGATTTTTCTCTGGGATTCGAGGAGTTCTCCCATATCAATGAACGATGTAACCACTGTATTAGGTGCAATGTGGAATGCTAAAACTTTGTAGGTACCCTTTATTTGTTCATATTCGTAGTCTACTTGCTC